>JALSSM010000475.1 GCA_026984275.1 Gammaproteobacteria bacterium | reverse complement strand
CATGATAAGCAAATTCCATTCTTCAGGTATATCCGTTACGGCCATGGCAAATGCCTTTATCAATAAATCGAATCCCTTTTGATCAACAAGCCTGCCCATCGCCATCACCCATTTTCCGGGTGGTAAAGAAATTTCTTTATCATTTTTGAAGGCCAACTGAATGGGGTTGTGAATGATCTGCACTTTAAGGTTATGCCAATGGCTTAAAGCCCACTGTCTTACATTTTCTTCTTGAACAACAAGTGCTGAAGAACCTGGGTAAGTTTTTTTTCTTAATCCGTTCCAAAGTCGTCCAATTTGATGCTTACCGGGATCGGCTCTTTCAGAAACAATCACAGGAACTTTAAGTCCCTTTGCAGAGATTAATGTCAGTATATTAATTATATCGATAAAACTGATAACAACATCTGGCTTACTTTTATGCAAAGCCTTTCGAAGATGATAGATCCTTTTAATATTTTCTTTTAGTGCCTGGAAAATATTGCTTGAATCTGCAATCTGATCTAAAGGAATTCGTTGAATATTTTCATGCAACTCATAAAAATCATTTTTGGAATCAGATAACGTAATAATAGTAATTTGCCAGCCTTTCATGCTCCAGGCGTTAGCCATCGTCGTCATAACTCGTTCAGCGCCACCGGGGCCAAGTGAAGAAATAACAAAAGTTATTCGCATCTATTCCTTGCACTGAAATAAAGATTTTCACCTGATCCATGAATCCCTGTGAACCATAAAATGAGTTTTATACCGGAGACTAACTTTCCTTTGAAATTTAATCTTTTCCAGGAAATAAATAACTGGCTCTTTACTGATATATCGGAAAACGCTCTTTTTTCTAATAACGAAGATAATCTTTTTTCATCAAAAGACTGAACATGTCCCCAGCGATGAAATTTTTCACTACAATGAGGACATACAATCAGTGAATCTGACAGATTTTCAGCAGCAGGAACCGTCCCAATAAACCTGCCATCAGATTTAAGTACACGCTTTACTTCAGAAAGTGTCTGATCAAGTATTTCATCATCCAGATGTTCCAGCACTTCTGTCATGACAACCACATCAAAAAAATCATTTTCGAAAGGTATTGATTGAGAGTAACCAGCCTGAGCATGATCACCAAGTCCAAGCTCTTCCCTTATCTTTTCAATAGATCGCAGGCCGGGATCAAGACTATATACATCTATCTCCTTTCCAATAGCTAACCTTTCCAGTTCTCCTGAACCCACCCCAATGTTTAACATCCTTTGTCCGGAACTAATTTTGTCAATAAGAAAATTTAACCTTGGATAAGCACCATCAAAGGACTGAATATCTTCATTCTGAAAATGTTCCCAGATAGATTCCTGTTTCATACTTATGGACTACCTTTTTATGATAAAGGCCTGCCCCGTGGGGACATTAATAACATGCTCTTGCCTGTTGTGAAAGAATTCATCCATGGCTCTGGTTGCTCCTGGGCAACTATCAAACCCATAATCATCACATAGCAGAATACCATTTTTATTTAACCTGCTATAAAAAAATTCGATAGCATCTCTGGTCGGCTCATACAGATCGACATCGACATGAACAAAACAGAACTTTTTATCTTCAACATCAATAAATCGTTCGGGTATCCAGCCTTTATGATATTCAACAAAATCAAAACTATTTAAAATCTCTTTAACCTTGCCGATGTCAATTGACATATCACCTTCCTGCCAGTAATCCCCATCAATATCTTCAGGTTGTGATAAACCTTCAAAAGAATCAAAAATATGGTGTGTCTTTTCACCTCTCTGAATTCGATCACATATCAGCCAGGAACTCGCTCCCATATAAACGCCACACTCAGCAGTATCGCCAGAGACATCGACAACTGATTTTAATAATTGATCAAGAAAATATTTTCTATCGTATGAACGCCAATTGTTTGTCTCAAATCGTTGGTAATAATTCTTAAATTTTTTTTCTTTTAAGTAAGAACGTCCATACTCGCTAAAGATATAGCCGGGATAGATAAAGTTAACAATTTTTTCTGACAACTGATACCTGGCGAACTCATCTTTTCTGATAAGTGCATCCCAAAACATTTTAGTTCCTGTCACTAACTTCATTCTTTTCCACTCTGGCCAGGTAATAATAAATTAATAAACAGGATAGCGCTGAAACTATACTGGTAGATAATGCAATCCCTGCAACTCCAATCAGCCTGACCAGGATCAGGTTTCCTATAATATTGACAACCAGATTAACAACCGCGATATATAACAATACCTTATTCTGGTGCAAAGCATTAATGAGTTTCACTCCCAGTATTGCAAGAAGGTAAAAAGGGATCTGAAATGCATAATATATCTGGATCGTTGCAACAAGCTTTGTATTTTCACTTGAAAACTGCCCTCTTTCAAAGACTAACGACACCATCCATTCTGACAAAACTATAAATAAAAAAGTAGCAGGAATACTCACCCATAAAATTATTCTTACATATTTAGACAGCGTCGTTCTGACACTGTTCCAGTCCTTTTTTGCAACCATACCAGAGAAATGTGGTAAAACCACCGTTCCCAGTGCCATTGCGCCCAGACCCAGTATTAATGCCAAAATTTTATTGCCATAGTTTAACGCAGCAACGCTCCCAGACTCACCCATCGCGGCCATAGCCTGATCAACGAAAACCGTACCACTCATCAAAAATGCACCCGCTATCATTGGTGCATATTGAGACAGTAACTTCTTTGTTTCTGTTAAAAACCCTTGCCAAAATGGTAATAGCTTCCAGCCCGACTGCTGTAGAGCGAATGCCAGTCCAGCAAACTCAATTAGCCCACCGGATAATAAGCCCAAGACGATACCATAAATACCTAAAGTTTCGGCCTGGAGGAGGAGTATCAGAAAAATGGATAAGGGAGTGAATATTGGTAAAAGAGCCGGAATCGCGAAGGAGTGTTCCGTGTTTAATATTCCCGCATAAAAAACCGAAACCCCATTAATAATCAGCAAAGGCATGAGCCACAAGTAAAGATCCTTTGTCAAATTCAGCTTCTCTACAGAAAACCCAGAAGCAATAAAAGGAATTACCAGTGGTATTGAAATTACCAGTAATACAGCAATGATAACCAACATCAAAATTGCAAGTAGCAAAGCCTCTTGCGCCAATTGTTGGGCTCGTTTTTTTCCACTGTTTTCTATTGTTGCTGTCAGGACAGGAACCAGAGAGGAGACAAAAGAACCTGCGATGATATTAATAAAAAGCTGAGGAAGCAAAAAGGCAATAAGGAATGCATCTAACTCGTCGCCAGTGCCAAAAATATTAGCCACCAGAACATCTTTACCCATCGCTACTATTTTAACGATCAGGCTAATACTGGTAATGACAATAATACTTGTGAATATTTTTCTATTCGCAGAGAGATCTGACCAGTTTCCTATGGCTTTAGTAACCTTGCTGACTCTGCCCACGAAGTAAATCCGTTCTTGAAAAAGGCCATTATTTCACAGAAATGACACAGCGACCATCAATCCAATTCTAGATTTTAGCTTGAGAAAACACCTTGTAATTGCTATGGTTGCGTTCGTAATTCAACACCGAATCTTCGTTGAAGAAGGTACATCATCATCTTTGTAATTTTTCTGGTCACAAATCTATGCTCTTAATCACTGGTGGTGCCGGCTTTATTGGTTCGAACTTTGTGCTGGACTGGTTCTCACAGCGGAATGAACCCATCCTGAACCTGGATAAACTGACTTACGCAGGTAATCTGCAAAGTCTTTCAAGTCTGGAATATAATAAAAATCATCTTTTTATTCAAGGTGATATAGGCGATCGTACGCTAATTCGCTCTCTGTTAAATGAACATAAACCTCGTGCGATTCTCAATTTTGCGGCTGAAAGCCATGTTGATCGCTCAATTCATGGTCCGGAAGATTTTATCCTGACGAATGTCAATGGGACTTTTCACCTTCTGGATGAAGTAAAAAGCTATTGGTCAGATTTACCCGCTGATGAAAAGGAGGCATTCCGATTTCTTCATGTTTCTACCGATGAGGTCTATGGCTCGCTAAATAAATATGATCCTGCTTTTTCTGAAACAACGGCTTATTCACCCAATAGTCCTTATTCCGCATCAAAAGCAGCCTCTGATCATCTGGTTCGTGCCTACCATCATACTTATGGACTACCGACACTGACCACCAATTGTTCTAACAATTATGGGCCATTGCAATTTCCAGAGAAACTCATTCCTCTGGTGATCCTGTATGCTCTGGATGGCAAATCCCTGCCCATTTATGGAGACGGGCAAAATATCCGTGACTGGCTCTATGTGGGTGATCACTGTTCTGCAATCCGTACTGTTCTGGACAAGGGCCAGACAGGCGAAGTTTACAATATTGGTGGCGACAGCGAAAAAACAAATCTGGATGTTGTTCTCACGATCTGTTCGATACTTGATGATCTTAAACCAGCTGCTCAACCCTATTCTGAGCTGATCACTTATGTCACCGATCGTCCGGGACATGATCGTCGCTATGCAATAGATGCACATAAGATTGAATCTGAACTGGGATGGAAGCCTGCTGAAAACTTCGAGTCCGGGATCAAAAAAACGGTAGACTGGTATCTGACAAACGACAAATGGATCGATAACGTAACCAGTGGTGCCTATAAAAACTGGATCAATAAAAACTATTCAAAGCGAGAAAATGTATGAAAGGGATAATTCTGGCAGGAGGTTCAGGTACTCGTCTTTATCCGGCAACGCAGGCAATTTCCAAACAGTTGCTACCCATATATGACAAACCAATGATCTATTACTCTCTCAGTACGCTGATGCTGGCAGAGATTCAGGATATCCTTATTATATCTACCCCTCAGGATACTCCGCGGTTTGAACAATTACTTGGTGATGGTAGCCGGTTTGGAATAAATCTGAGTTACGAAGTACAGCCTTCGCCTGATGGCCTGGCCCAGGCATTTATTATCGGTAAAGAGTTTATTGGAAAAGATAAGGTTGCATTAATCCTCGGCGACAATATTTTTTATGGCCATGATTTTCAGGCTGAATTAAAGCGTGCAACAGACAAAACAAAAGGAGCGACAGTTTTTGCCTATCCCGTACAAGACCCTGAACGTTATGGTGTCGTTGAGTTTAACGAAGAAGGTATTGCCATCAGCCTTGAAGAAAAACCACAAAAACCGAAATCTCGTTATGCTGTAACCGGGCTCTATTTTTATGATAATCAGGTCGTGGAAATCGCTTCAAATATTAAACCTTCAGATCGTGGTGAACTTGAAATTACCGATGTAAACAAAACATACCTGGACATGAATCAACTGGAAGTTTCTGTACTCGGACGAGGCCATGCCTGGCTTGATACTGGCACACATGAAACACTGCTTGAAGCTTCATCATTTATCGAAACGATAGAAAGAAGACAAGGTTTAAAGGTGGCCTGTCCAGAAGAAATTGCCTGGCGTCTGGGATATATTTCATCAGAACAGTTAAAGGAACTTGCTAAACCATTAGCAAAAAACAAATATGGAGAATACCTTCTGAACCTTCTTGATGAAAGGATCCTGAAATGAAGATAATTAAAACCTCAATTCCCGATGTTTGTATTATCGAACCAACTGTCTTAGAAGATGAACGTGGTCTTTTCTTCGAATGTTATAACGAAGAGATCTTGAATAAGGTATCTCACTATAAAACTAACTTTGTTCAGGAAAATCACTCTTTTTCCAAAGCAAATATCCTCAGAGGCCTACACTATCAGATCAAGAAGTCTCAAGGAAAATTATTACGTGTGGTAAATGGAAAAATTTATGATGTCGCCGTAGATTTAAGAAAAAATTCGCCTACTTTCAAACATTGGGTCGGTGAATTTATTTCTTCTGAGAATAAACGATCAATATGGATACCTCCTGGTTTTGCCCATGGGTTTTATGTTATATCGACCTCTGCAGATGTCATATATAAAGTGACAGAGCCTTACACTCCTGAATACGAACGTACAATTG
>JALSSM010000474.1 GCA_026984275.1 Gammaproteobacteria bacterium | reverse complement strand
CGCGGCCAGTTGGATGCGCCGACGGCTTGGAATTAAAGGGCAGGGCGCAGCAATATCAAAATCAATCCGTTATTGGATTTTGGCTGTGACATTGATCATCGCTTTTTTGTCGGGAAGTATTGTCTGGGAACTGGTGAATCCGGTTTCTATGTTGCATCGGGGAATTATCTTTGGAATGGGGGCAGGCTGGTTCATGATTCTTGCCATATTCCTGTTTGATCTATTTGTGAGTAAAGAAGGCTGGTGTGGTCGGTTATGTCCAGTAGGTGCGTTTTACAGCTTGCCGGGAAAATTTAGCCAAATCAGAGTCACCGCGATCAGGCGTGATCAATGTGATGATTGCATGGATTGTTTTATCGTTTGCCCGGAGAAACAGGTTATTCCCCCGGCCCTTAAAGGGCAGGAAAAGGGAATCAGCCCAGTTATTCTTGATTCAAATTGTATCAATTGTGGTCGTTGCATTGATGTGTGTGCAAAGGATGTTTTCCAGTTTTCTTCGCGTCATAGCAAAGAATCCGGGATATAGAGTCTCAGTCTTGTTAAAAAAATATAGGGTCTTTATCATGAAAAAAATATTTCTTTTTATATTTGTAATGTGTGTATCAATAATGATCAATGCGGAAGAATTGAGTTCTTTACGTGGAGACCATCCTCTTGATGAAGTTTCAAAAGTTGCAGAGAAAAAGAACTGGGCGAAGGATGGAGAACCGATATCAAGAAACTATGTTCAGCAACCTCCTTTGATCCCCCATAAGATTAAAGGCTATCAAATCAATTTAAAATTTAATAAATGCTTGTCCTGCCATAGCTGGAAAAAATATAGAGAATCAGGGGCAACCAAGATAAGTCAGACACATTTTAAGGATCGTGATGGAAATGATCTTGCAGAGGTATCAGCACGACGTTATTTCTGTACCCAATGTCATGTGCCTCAGGCAAATGCAAAACCTCTTGTCGAGAATACCTTTAAACCAGTTGATGCTGTTAAAAATTAAAGCTTTATTAAGGGGAATATCATGACCTTAGGTAAAAAAATATTTTCAGGTACCCTGATCACTGGATTCATTCTCGGAATAATTTTCTGGGGTGGTTTTAACTGGACACTGGAGCTCACTAATTCATTATCTTTCTGTACCTCCTGTCATGAGATGCGGGATAATGTTTACCCTGAATACCAGAACACGGTACATTATAGTAATCGTACTGGTGTTCGCGCAGAGTGTCCTGATTGTCATGTACCGAGGGAATGGATCCATAAAATTATACGCAAGGTCGAGGCTTCCAGAGAGCTTTACCATAAAGTTGTGGGTACGATTGATACACCTGAAAAATTTGAGCAATATCGTCTTACCATGGCCTTGAGTGAATGGAAAAGAATGAAATCTGTAGACTCCAGAGAGTGTCGTAATTGCCATGATTATGAATCTATGGACTTTGTTGACCAGGGTCGTCGTGCAGTAAAAGCACATTCAACTGGCCTGGATGAAGGTAAGACTTGCATTGATTGTCATAAAGGCATTGCCCATCAGCTTCCCAAAGGTTGGGAGGAAGCGGCAGCAAAAGCCGGATTGTAATCATACGCAAGTTAAGAAATAATGCTGTTTTCAGAACAGGTATAATCTTGCATGCCAACAGGGCGAATCGCACTGAACGATCAGATATTGGGGATGATGCGCCGCTGCATTCTTTTGCAGACTTTAGATTCTGACGACTTTGAACAGGTGGTGAAATTTTCTCATGCCAGAGAACTTCCTGAAAACAGTATGTTGTTTGAACAAAATTCACCGTTAACGGATATTTATTTATTAATTATCGGTGGTATTAAACTTTTACGACTGGTTCCCAGTGGTGATGAAAAAGTAATTGATATTATTCAGCCTGGTCAGACTTTTGCTGAGGCTGCACTGTTTATGGGGAGTTCTAAATATCCGGTTTCGGCGATAACTTTGTCACCTTCTATTGTTGTTGGTTTTGAATCCCGGTCTTATATTGAGTTACTCAGATCGTCTAACGATCTGTGTATCAGTATGATGGGAAAATTAAGCCAGCGATTACATTGGATGGTCAATGAAGTTGACAGACTAACATTACATAATGCGACTTTTCGGCTTGTTGATTATTTACTCACCCAGATACCTGAAGGACAACAACATCAAACTGATCTCTGTCTTGCAGCTCCCAAGCGAGTGATTGCCTCACGTTTGTCGATAAAACCAGAAACACTTTCGAGAACTTTAAAAGATCTCGAAAGAAAGGGCTTTATCAAACTTCATGGATCGCAAATTGAATTGATAGATGTTGAGAGATTACGACAGCTGATCCTGCTTGAGACTTAATACTTCCTAAGCCATAAAACAAAGGAAACTCTGATTGTTTCAGAGTTTTCGCAGCACAGGGATGTGCTGCTATTTTCAATCACATTGAGTGATTGAAAATGAAGAAAAATAAAAATCGCATTTTCTATTTTTACTCGGGCTATCCGTGCCCTCGCCCTTTTGGTACACACAAGCGTTGTTCAGTATCGCTCCGTGCGATACTGTCGTCCTCTGACAATTGTTCGTCTCTTCCTGAGACTCACCCCTTCGGGGTTACACGATCATTTGCTCCAGGCAAATGATTCATGGATGAATTGATCAGAGGCTCCAAAGGTACCCCCCATTAGCATGACTTGATATAGGTCAATGCCTGGTACCGGTGTTCACAGTATCCTGCGAAACAGGTTTGTAGACAGGAGATGTGTGATGAGAGAGACCTTTACCAAAGGTATGGCTCGCAATATTTACTACGGAGGCGCTGTTTTCTTCTTGCTGGTTCTTATTGGTTTAACGTTTGATACAGTTAAAGGCCTGCCAAAAACAGATAATTCAGAAAATATGACCGAGTTGGTTGCCGCTGGAAAGCGGGTCTGGGAAAGGAATGATTGTATCGGTTGTCATACTTTACTGGGGGAAGGGGCTTATTTTGCACCTGAGCTTGGTAACGTCTATACCCGATTTGGTGAAAGTACCGAGGCGATTAAAGGTTTTATAAAAGGTCGTCCGGTGGATGGGATTAAGGGTCGTCGCAGCATGCCTCAATTTAATCTGACAGATGAAGAACTGGATGCCGTCGCAGAATTCCTGAAATATGTTGATGGT
This sequence comes from Gammaproteobacteria bacterium, assembly GCA_026984275.1. Lineage (GTDB taxonomy): Bacteria > Pseudomonadota > Gammaproteobacteria > CAJXQU01 > CAJXQU01 > CAJXQU01. The sequence goes on along the minus strand of JALSSM010000474.1, from coordinate 23,663 downwards.
GTTAAAACTGCCAGAGACTGGCCACCAAACGTTCAAGGTTAAGGAGAGTATCTTATGATGAAATATGAATCACAAGGCGTAGCAAAATTATATTTTATTGCTGCAATAGGGCTCTTTACAGGACAAATCCTGTTTGGTGTTGTGATGGGGTTACAGTATGTCATGGGAGATTTTTTATTTCCGGAAATCCCATTTAATGTTGCCCGAATGGTGCACACGAATTTATTGATTGTCTGGTTGCTATTTGGTTTCATGGGCTCAGCCTATTTTCTGGTTCCAGAAGAATCTGAAAGAGAACTTTATGCGCCGTGGCTGGCTAAACTTATGTTCTGGATCTTCCTGGTGGCAGGTGCGCTGACGATTCTGGGCTATCTGTTAGTTCCTTATGCTCAACTGGCCGATCTCACCATGAATGATTTGTTGCCAACAATGGGACGTGAATTTCTGGAACAGCCGACGATCACCAAAATTGGTATTGTTATTGTTGCCCTGGCTTTTATATTTAATATCGGCATGACGATACTGACGGGGCGTAAAACGGTCATTAACCTGGTGTTGTTAACCGGTCTTGTTGGGCTGGCCGTGTTTTTCCTTTTCTCCTTCTATAATCCTGATAACATTGTTCTGGATAAATATTTCTGGTGGTTTGTTGTACACCTCTGGGTAGAAGGTGTCTGGGAATTGATCATGGCTTCATTGCTAGCTTTTGTACTGATCAAGGTAACCGGTGTTGATCGTGAAGTGATTGAGAAATGGTTATATATCATTATTGCCATGGCATTGATCTCAGGACTGGTCGGAACAGGGCATCATTTTTTCTGGATTGGAACGCCTGATTACTGGCAGTGGCTGGGGTCAATTTTCTCCGCCCTGGAACCCATTCCATTCTTCATGATGACTTTGTTCGCCTTCAATGTTGTCAATAAGAGGAGGCGTGATCATCCGAATAAAGCCGCCGTGTTATGGGCATTGGGTACAGCGGTCATGGCTTTTCTCGGCGCGGGTGTTTGGGGATTCTTGCACACACTGGCTCCAGTGAACTATTACACACATGGTACACAGGTTACCGCTGCACATGGTCATATGGCATTCTACGGTGCCTATGTGATGGTGGTATTGACGATGATTTCTTATTCCATGCCTCTCATGAGAGGACAAAAAGCAGGGAATCAGAAAGCCCAGGTCTTAGAAATGTGGTCTTTCTGGTTGATGACCGTCTCTATGGTATTTATCACCCTGTTTCTGACTGGCGCAGGTATCCTGCAGGTTTATCTGCAACGTTTTTCCGAAGACCCGCTACCATTTATGGTGGTTCAGGAAAAGGTGGCACTCTTTTACTGGATGCGTGAAGTCGCAGGACTGGTCTTTCTGATAGGGTTGATCCTTTATATTTATAGCTTTTTTGCCAAAGGTGACGAGGTTGTTTTTGCAGAGGATTAAAGTCAGTCATTTAGTTAAGGTAAAAAATACCGTCATAAAGGACGGTATTTTTTTATGAAGGATAAAGATGAATTCAGATGAATTACAGTTAAAAAGGGCATCAAAAGCAGCCCTTTTCTCACTATTGAACCTGACAGTTTTGCCCGTTATTGGTTTTATTATTTTGCTCTTGATTTACCAGAAATCATCTTCTGACTCGATTGATCACTACTATTCTGTCATTGGAATCAAAACGAATGTCTTTGCAGGAATAGCACTGTTGCTGGTAAGTGGCTTGATGATACTGCTGGGCGGTTTCGATTCACCCTGGACCTGGGTTTATGTTGTCTCCTACTTCACCTTTGTTCACGCCCTTTTCATTTTGTTTGCAACATGGGTATTGGTGCGATCCTGGACAGGCGAAAAATTAAAAAAAAATATTCTGTCTAAATGACTTGATGCGAATCAAGGCACTATTTCTTCTAAAGTTTAACAATAACTCAACATGATTAAATAGAACGTGAGAATTGTGTCCAAGGCTCATTCAGAAATAGAACCTGAACTTTTACCGGGTGATCTGGCCATCTGGTTGTTTATTTTTATGGAGTTACTGGTATTTGGTATTTTTTTTATTGTTTACGCCATCATGCGATTAAAAAATATAGAAATGTTCAATCAATATCAGCTAACACTCAATCGTGAACTAGGAGCTGCCAATACATTGTTATTGATCACGTCGAGTTATTTTGTCGTACGTGCAGTGCATGCGATCAGGCTAAATAATGTTTCAAACTGTATTCACTGGCTCTATGCAGCGTTGGCAGGAGGGACAGGGTTTTTAATTCTGAAATCACTAGAGTATTACGATAAATTTTCAGCTGGGATCAGGTTAAGCACCAATACTTTTTATATGTTTTATCTGTCTCTGACATTGTTTCATTTTTTACATGTCATTCTGGGGATGTTGATATTGTTTGCGATTGTGATCAAAGCCTGTCGTGGAGCTTATAGTGATCAGAATTACACCGGTGTGGAAACGGGAGCATCTTATTGGCATATGGTGGATCTGGTCTGGATTATTTTATTTCCTCTGGTGTACATCATTCGATGAAAAGCGATTACAACATTCACACGATCTGGGTTGTCATGATGTTGTTGACAATATCGACTTACACACTGGGTAAACTGAATCTCAACGGTTTGGGTATTGTATTTTTTATACTACTGACTACCGTGATCAAGGGTTTTTTTATTATTCGTGATTTTATGGAGTTGAAGGGTGTTTCACTCTTGTGGCGCGTAATCATGTATGGCTGGCTATGGACAATATGTCTTGCTATTTCAATGACTTATATCATTAGTTACCAAGGGGGAATATGAATATATGAACCTGCCAACTAAAATAGTTCTGAACGAAAAGATGATCCCTCATCTTGAAATTGATTTTATGAATAATACACATTTTGAAGAAATAAAAATGGTTAAGCTGATTGGTAAGCTTATTTCTTCGTATCAGAAAAATGACACACAGAGTGAAGAAGAAATAAACCAGATAACCTGTTCTTTAGAAGAATGGTTAGATCATACGCGAGCTCATTTTACACGCGAGAATACATTAATGATGGAAATCAATTTTCCGGCCTATCCCATTCATTCCGGTGAGCATGAGAAAGTCCTGACCGAAATGACATCGATCGTAGAAGAATGGAAAAAGAATAATGATATAGAGGCGCTTGTAGATTATGTTTTTTATCGCTGGCCATCGTGGTTTGATCAACATGTAAATTCAATGGACATGATGACGGCAAAAATCGCTGTCATGCATGGTTTTGATCCCCACTCACTGCCACAACAACAGGATCAATAATGGATAGAATTAAAACAGACATTCCTTTTTATCAGGCTCAGAATAATGAAGTCGAATTGTTTGAGCACGCTTATAACAATCAACTGCCACTATTGATCAAAGGACCAACCGGTTGTGGTAAAACACGATTTATTCAACACATGGCTGGCAGGCTTGGAAGGCCTTTATATACGATTGCCTGTCATGATGATCTGACGGCAGCTGATCTGGTTGGACGACATCTGATCGGTGATGGTGAGACGATCTGGCATGATGGGCCACTGACTAAAGCGGTACGTGAAGGTGCGATTTGTTACCTGGACGAAGTGGTCGAAGCACGAAAAGATACAACGGTTGTATTACACCCTTTGTCTGATGATCGGCGTCTGTTGCCCATAGAGAGAACAGGCGAGGAACTGAAGGCACCACATGAGTTTATGTTGGTGGTTTCCTATAATCCTGGCTATCAGAATTTATTAAAAGGAATGAAACCATCAACGCGACAAAGGTTTATTTCATTACGTTTTGATTATCCTGATAGTGAAACTGAATCAACAATCATTCAAAAAGAAACGGGTGTTGCTCACACAATTGCCAAACAGTTGATTGAACTGGCTCATGCCTTACGAATTTTAAAAGATCATGATCTTGAAGAATCCGCATCAACAAGACTACTGGTGTATGCGGCAACTTTAATAGAATCAGGTTGCAATGCTCATGATGCATGCCGGGCGGCTATCGTAGAGCCATTGACGGATGAACAGGAAACTGTCGATGCCTTGATGGAAGTGGTTCGTGCAAAGATGGAGGTATAGCAGAATGAATGAAAATGAGTTCCAGCAAAAATATGGTACCGATCATACAGGAGCCTATGCAGAAGCTTTTTTGATTCTGAACCTGTTATTTATTGGTATCTTCTATCTGGCACTCTGGGTTTTATATTTACTCAAATATGAAAAGGTATCTTCTGTGAGCAAGAATCATCTCAGGCAAACACTGGTTGTCAGTTCAATTAGCACGCTGATTGTTGCTGTACTGAATATTTTCATTTTACTTAGTAGTGGCTATGCCTCTGCAACGGCATTGATCGTGGCCGAAATTTACCTGATGTTGATCGTTCCTCTGTTTATGATTTTTGGTATTCAGGGTTTCATAAAAGCAGTGAATGACAAGATTTATAATTACCCATTTATTCATAAATTCATCTCTGCCAGTTACGAGAATGTATGAATACAATCGTACATTCCGAGTATGGAAGAGAAATAAAATTTCATCATAGATCTGACAGAGTTCCGGGTAATATGGCAATCTGGGCTGCTATTCTGGCCGAGATGAGTGAGTTCGCGATCATGTTTATCGTTTATTTTCTGGCTAAGGTACATCATCCTGACATTTTTCAGGAAGGCCCTGCCAGGCTCAACACTCTGGCGGGTACAGCCAATACAGTGATCATGTTGACCAGTAGTTTTTTTGTGGTCAGGGCCGTATTCTCGATGCGGAATAATAATCCAGAAACAAGCTCCCGCTGGCTGTGGGGAGCAGTGGTCTGTGGTGTTCTTTATTTGATCATTAAATATTTTGAATATCAATGGAATTCAGCACAGGGCCTGGCAACTGAAACAAACATTTTTTACGGGGTGTATTATTACGTTACTTTTAATCACTTTCTGCACGTTGGTTGGGGAAGTGCGGCGATCGTCTGGGTTATTTACCGGATCAATACGGGTAATTATACAAAAGATGAACATGAGGGACTGATTAATATGGCGTTATATTGGCATATGATTGACCTTGCATGGATTACTATTTTTCCTCTTATGTATGTGATCAGGTGAGCGGATGATGAAAGCAGAACTATCCCAGGTTAAACGTATTAATTATCTCTGGTTTCTACTGATCGGCCTGACTTTATTCAGTGCCTTTATGGCAGAACAGCCGACAACGGGTTTTAAAAGTGTTGTCATCATGGCACTGGTGCTGGCCGTTAAGGGACGTATCATTGTTGATCATTTTATGGAGCTTAAGCATTCACATAAAATTGTACGCACATTGATGCAGGTATACTTTTATGTCATTCCTGCTCTGATCATTCTGATATATCTTTTTCCGGATCAAATTGCGAAATGGACGACCTTGTAATGAGTCATCTAAGTTGTAAAAACTGCGGTCGAGAGGTTATGGAAAAAGATAAAGACTGTCCTCATTGCGGAATACCGTTACCGCCAGGTCATGGACACCAGCGGCAGAAGAGATTCATTCTCTGGTTTATTGCACTGGTAATGTTCTGTTTTTTTATGATGTTCTGGCTCCCACCTGACTGGTCTCCTTTTATTGAAAAATAGAGGGTAAATAATCAAATGCTGGAAGAAATAGTTGGATCAACATGGCATCGTTTTATTACCCGACGAGCTGAAAAACAATATCCTGAAGCGACTGTCTATCTTGAAGAAGTCCGTCATACGGCTGGAATATTCTTTCGTGCTCTGGGCGGAGAAGGTGGGTTATGTGTTGAAAGTGCGACCGACTCCGAAGTGCATGCCCGACGGTCACTTATACAACGAATAGCTGGAATGGGAGATAAGACCCAGTATGCATGGCGAGATGAAGAGACATTACGTTTACCGGAAAGTATTGCAATCTTCCCGGAAAGGCAACACAACCTGGATCTGTATTTATGGCTGACGGCAATCTCGGTGATCACCGTTAACAAGGATAACTGGATCGAACGCAACCAGTTTCGTACTTTAGAAACCCTGAAAATCTGGCCTGGGTTGCAAAGCCGATATGATGATCTGCTTGAGGCACATCTGGTACAGCGACCAGATCCAGGTAGTCTGTCCGATCGTGAAGCCCGACAGGAACAGGCGATTCGTCTGGCACTACTCAATCCATCCGACAACATCACACTGGAATATGCAAAGCGACCTCCACAGCCTGTTGTGCTCTGGTTACATCCCTCGCCACCACCCATTGAATTTAATCCTGGCAAGCCGCCAGCTGATCCAGATTTTTCTGATGATGAAGAAAAAAAAGATCGATCAGAAAGTGATAAAAAGGATCAGAAAAAACGTAAGCAGGGAAATCGTACTGACATGCCTGAGGGAAATGATGGTCTGATGAGTTTTCGTCTTGAAAGTTTATGGAGTTGGGCCGAATTTACAAAGGTCGATCGTACCAGTACCGAAGATGACGATGATGATGCTATGCAAACAGCAGAAGACATGGATAACATTACTGTCGCTCAGGATAGTGAAACGATTGTTAGCAAGATTAAACTGGATCTGGATCTGCCTGCCTGCCAGTTTGATGACATCGTTTTAGGTGAAGGGGTCCCGGTTGATGAATGGGATTATAAAAAAAGGGCACTACAAAAAGATCATTGTCGTATTATCCCCATGATCTCCCGGGATACTGAAGCTACAGATTTACCAAAAAGACTCCAGGCACAGGCCAGAAGGATCCGTCGTCAGTTTGAGATCTTGCGTCCGCAACGACACTGGGTCAGTCGGCAAAATGATGGTACGGAACTGGATCTGGAAAGCTATATCAATTTTCTTGCTGATCGGAAGCATGGCCATGTCAATAGTGATATACCCATATATCGGGATCTGCGAAATGAAACTCGTGACTTGTCCTGTCTGTTGCTTGCCGATCTGTCACTATCTACAGATGCCCATATCAGCAATACTTCTCGTGTGATTGATGTGATCCGAGATTCTCTATTTTTATTCTCTGAGGCGCTAAGTGTAACAGGTGAACGTTTTGCACTACATGGTTTTTCATCCCGAAATCGAAACCATGTTCGTTTTTCAAATATCAAAGAATTTGATGACCATTACAATAATGATATTCGAGGTTATATCAATGCCATTCGTCCTGGTTATTACACACGAATGGGGGCTGCGATTCGTTATGCCAGCCAGCTCTTGGAGAAGGAAGCGACAAGCCAGAAATTGTTACTGATCCTCACGGATGGTAAGCCCAATGATCTGGATAAATATGAGGGGCACTATGGCATAGAAGATACAAGACAGGCAATACTTGAAGCCGAGAAAAAAGGTTTGCAGCCATTTTGTGTCACGATTGATGAAAAGGCTGAGGATTATCTGCCTTATTTGTTTGGTGCGAACGCTTATGTGCTGGTCAAAAAGGCTGAAGAATTGCCTACTAAACTACCAATATTGTATATGCGTTTAACACGATAAGAAAAAATTTAGCTGTACCTTAATCCGAATATTTATTGATCCAGATCAATATTATCTATTTGTAATATTCGTTTCTAAAATCAGTTCTTGATATACATCAAGGTTCATTAATCTTCCCAATAATAAACTGTTAGAGTCCTTTTTAATCCAGTCAGGGGAACTCGACATGAAAATACGTATTACAAGAATTAGAAGTAGCCTGATCGCTCTTTCAGCATTAACACTAGTAGCTAGTGGAACAGTGTTTGCAGAGGAGCCCGAAACAAAAACAGAAGGTCCGAAAGCCGAACATACCTATGAAGGTGCTCCATCAGGTGTAAACCCCACAGCGACAAGAGACATTATGGGTGATGCCGGTCCTGAAATGACTAAAACAGAATTCAAAGAGGCCAAGAAGATCTTTTTTGAACGTTGCGCTGGTTGTCATGGGGTGTTACGTAAAGGGGCCACGGGTAAACCACTTACGCCTGATATTACCCGTAAAAAAGGAACGGATTACCTGAAGGTATTTATTACCTATGGTTCACCTGCGGGTATGCCTAACTGGGGTACTTCAGGTGCTCTGACTGAGGAACAGGTCGATATGATGGCACGTTACATCCAGCATGAACCTCCTGTACCACCAGAATGGGGGATGAAGGAAATGAAGGATAGTTGGACAGTTATAGTTCCTCCAGAACAGCGTCCAACTAAGAAAATGAACGATTACAATATAGAGAATATCTTCTCAGTAACTTTGCGTGATGCCGGTCAAATTGCTTTAATCGATGGTGATAGCAAAGAGATTATCAATATTGTAAAAACCGGTTATGCGGTACACATCACACGCCCTTCTGCATCGGGTCGTTATCTTTATGTCATTGGCCGAGATGCAAGAATTAACCTGATTGACTTATGGATGGAAAAGCCAGATAACGTTGCGGAGATTAAGGTTGGACTTGAAGCACGTTCGGTTGAAACATCCAAGTTTGAAGGCTATGAAGATAAATATGCCATTGCAGGAACTTACTGGCCACCACAGTTTACCATTATGGATGGTGATACTTTGGAACCCAAAAAAATCGTGAACACGCGTGGCATGACAGTAGATACTCAGGAATATCATCCTGAACCTAGAGTCGCTGCAATTGTTGCTTCACATTTTCATCCTGATTTTATCGTTAATGTTAAAGAAACCGGAAAAATCTTGCTGGTTAATTATGAAGACATTAAAAACCTCGATATAACAACTATACCTGCTGCACGATTTCTACATGATGGTGGTTGGGATTCAACTCACCGTTACTTTATGACAGCGGCAAACAAATCAAACAAGATTGCTGTTGTTGATTCCAAGGATCGTAAGCTGGTGACTCTGGTCGATGCGGAAAAGATCCCTCATCCTGGTCGTGGTGCCAACTTTGTTGATCCGGAATTTGGACCTGTCTGGGCAACCAGTGGTTTGGGTAGTGATGCGATTAACCTGATCGGAACTGATCCGGAAAATCATAAAGACCAGGCATGGAAAGCTGTACGTATTCTCAAAGGACAAGGTGGTGGTTCTCTATTTATCAAAACACATCCAAAATCCAGAAATCTATATGTTGATACACCATTGAACCCTGATGCAAAGATTAGTCAATCAGTTGCGGTCTTTAATATTGATGATCTTGATGCAGGTTTTGAAGTTTTGCCAATAGCAGAATGGGCTGATCTTGGAGAAGGTCCAAAGCGTGTGGTACAGCCTGAATTTAATAAGGCGGGCGATGAAGTCTGGTTCTCCGTATGGAACGGCAAGGAACAGACATCTGCTTTAGTGATTGTTGATGACAAGACACGGAAACTTAAAAAAGTGATCAAGGATGAGCGCCTGATCACACCAACAGGTAAGTTCAATGTCTATAACACAACACATGATATTTATTAACTAGCACGTACCTCCCAAGGTGGGGCAGGAAGCTCCGCCATTCTTTTTGGACTGAAGTGAATAAGGAAAATCTGATGAATGATTCCTGTGTTTATCTGGTTGGTGCAGGTCCCGGTGATCCCGATCTCTTGACAATAAAAGCATTGAGGCTGATCGAAAATGCGGATGTTATTGTTTATGATCGCCTGGTCTCAGATGAAATAATTAATCTTATACCTGCTGGTGTTGCAAAGATTTTTGTCGGAAAAGAAACGGGGCGGCACTCACTTCCTCAAGATGATATAAACAAATTATTAGTTAATCTGGCTCAGGTTAACGAAACGAAAGGTCATCGATATATCGTGCGTCTAAAAGGTGGCGATCCATTTATTTTCGGACGAGGTGGTGAAGAGGCTATTGTTCTTGCTCGGCACGGAATAAAATTTGAGATCGTTCCCGGTATCACTTCTGCAATGGCTTGTGCAGCCTACGCAGGTATTCCTCTTACACATAGAGGATTAGCTGATGGTGTCCATTTTATTACCGGACATCGACGAGCCGATCTTGAACTGGAAATTGATCAGGGTGCCTTGCGTGATAAAAATTGTACTTTGGCAGTTTATATGGGGTTGGGTAATCTACAGACAATTATCAATGCGGTACTTGATGCAGGTCGTCCTTCCTCAACACCGGTCGCCGTGATTGAACAGGGCACAACATCACAACAGCGCCATCTGATCACTGAGTTATCAAATCTTATGATGGACATTAGTGATGCAGATATTTCCCCTCCAGCAATGGTTGTGATCGGAGAAGTGGTCAGTCTTGCGAAGATACTTGACTGGTTCCAGCCTGTTATGGAAGAGGATCTTCAGCAGTCTACAGCCTGAATATGAAAAGATTAATCATTTTTTTTATGCTTTCTAATGTTTCTGCATTGAACCATGCGTGTGCTGAAGAACTTTTCAATGAGAGGCAGGCCGAGTTGACAGATCTACTTCTTCAGGATTGCGGTTCCTGTCACGGAATGACTTTGAAAGGAAGCCTGGGGCCAGCAATAACTTCAGAAGCATTAGCGAATAAATCTGAGGAAGAGATTTTTCTGACGATCAGCAATGGTCGACCGGGAACGCCGATGCCTCCGTGGAAAAATATTCTTAGTGAAGCCGATATTCAGTGGCTGGTTTCCACGCTTAAAAATGGGGTTGATCATGAAAAAAAGTAGTCACTGGACCAGTTTTTTCTTTTTACTGTTTATCACCACATCTTCTCATGCAGAACGAGGCACTGGTGATCTAGGAGTAATTATTGAACGGGCAACAGGTAGTGTTCAGGTCATCGAACATACAACAGGAACTCAACTATATGAAATCAAAGGTCTGGGTGACCTGTCTCACGCAACGATTGTTTATTCACGTGATGAAAGATACGCCTTTGTTTTTGGACGAGATGGCGGCTTAACAAAGCTGGATATTCTTAAAGGCGAGATTGTAAAACGGATTCTACAAGCGGGTAATAGCATTGGAGGTGCCATTTCACAGGATGGTCGTCTGGTTGCAGTCTCAAATTATGAACCAGGAGGCGTTCGGGTCTTTGATTCAGATACTTTGGAACTGGTTGCTGATATTCCGGCGAATGGAGCAGATGGTATTCAATCAAAAGTAGTCGGGTTGGTCGATGCACCTGAAAACCGGTTTGTATTCAGCCTCTATGATTCTGGTGAGATCTGGATCGCCGATCTTACCTCTCCAGAAGAACCGGAAATAACAAAATTCACAGACATTGGTCATCAACCCTATGATGCTCTGATCACACCAGATGGTCGATATTATATAGCCGGACTATTCGGTGAAGATGGGATGGCATTACTGGATCTATGGCACCCGGAAAAGGGTACTCAGCATATACTGGATAACTACGGTCGTGGCGAGAAAAAATTGCCCGTTTATAAAATGCCACACCTTGAAGGTTGGGCGGTTGCTGGAGACTATGCTTTTGTGCCAGCAGTCGGTCACAATGATGTGATCGTTATTGATCGTAAGTCATGGAAACAGATCGCAACGATTCCTGTACATGGTCAGCCCATCTTTGTCATGGCACGCCCTGATGGTCGTCAAATGTGGGTCAATTTTGCCTTTCCTGATAATGATACTTTACAAGTCATTGATACTGAAACTCAAAAAATCATAAAGACACTGAAACCGGGAAAGGCTGTTCTGCATATGGAATTTACGCCTCGGGGCGAACGACTCTGGACATCAGTCAGAGATGAAGATCAGGTGCAAATTTATGCGACGGATTCGTTTGAACAAATTAAAAGTTTGCCCGTAAAAAAACCATCCGGGATCTTCTTTACTCATCGTGCTCATAAGATTGGTTTGTAACGAATATGGAAAATATTGAACATCGATTGTTGAATGATTATCAACGTCATTTTCCACTTGTTCCGACGCCCTATACTCATATTGCACGTGAGTTAAAAACGGATACTAAAACAGTTTTGAACTTGCTGAGTGAATTAAACTATCGCGGTAAGGTCAGTCGTGTCGGCCCTGTGTTTAAACCCAATTTGATTGGAGCCAGTACATTAGCTGCAATGAGTGTCCCCGGTGAGCATCTTAAAAAAGTTGCAGATCTGGTTAATGGTTATTCTGAGGTTAATCATAATTACGAACGCGAGCATTTTCTTAATCTATGGTTTGTTGTTGTTGCATTGGATCAGAGAAAACTGAAGAATGTGCTTGATGAAATTCAGAGAGTCAGTGGTTATGAAGTTCTAAACCTGCCTTTATTAAAGGAATACCATATTGATCTGGGTTTCAGAATGGACAAAAACTCGAAAGAAAAAAAATATCAAAATAATCGATATGAAAGTACCGGAAGGGATTCTTTTGATCCTGCAAAAGAGCAGCCATTGATCGCGGCCATTCAAGCTGGCTTACCCTTAAAAGAAAGACCTTATTTTGAGATTGGAGAACCATTAGGGATGACTGAACAGACGGTGATCCAGAAAATCAGTGATCTGCAATCAACTGGAATCATTCGTCGTCTGGGTGTTGTCGTACGCCACCATGAGCTGGGTTATCGAGCCAATGCCATGTTGGTCTGGGACGTACCTGATGATCGAGTCGATGAGCTTGGAAAAAAATTAAGTCTGGAGGATGATGTCACACTTTGTTATCAACGACCAAGAATCCTTCCATCCTGGCCATATAATTTGTTCAGTATGATCCATGGTAAAAGTCGTCAGGATGTAACAGACTGTATTGAAAGACTTGTAAAAAAGTTGGAGTTAGAAGAAATCTCACATGAAATACTTTTTTCGAGTCAACGTTTTAAACAATGTGGCGCAAAATATTTTGTGAATGATCATGGATAATCTTGACCGACAAATTATTAATGAGTTGCAACGGAACTTTCCAATTTGTGATCATCCTTTTGCAGTGGTTGCTGATCATCTGGATACCTCTGAGGAGGAACTGATTTCCAGAATACAACTTCTCCTTGATGAAAAATATCTAACGCGTTTTGGACCATTATTTAATGCTGATCAAATGGGAGGTTCTGTTAGCCTCTGTGCAATGGCGGTACCTGAATATGAATTTAATGATATTGCTGAGAAGGTGAATGCCTGTCCACAGGTGGCGCATAATTACCAGCGTGATCATCAGTTAAACATGTGGTTTGTACTGGCAACAGAAACACAGGATGAGTTAGAAGAAACGATCAGGAATATTGAGGAGGAGACGGGATTGTCGGTTAGAAATATGCCAAAGTTACAGGAGTTTTTTGTCGGGTTGTATTTTGAGGTCTGATATGAACAGACAGGCTGTGTTGATGAACGAAGATTACACAATTCTTGATCGAGAAATTATTCTTGCGACACAGGCAGGATTGCCTCTCGTTTCTGAACCGTATCAACAAATTGCCGATCAACTGAATGTCGATCCTGAACTCATAAAAAAACGTCTTAAAAAAATGCGTGAGGACGGCAGGATCAGGAGAATCGGTGCCGTACCCAACCATTATAAGCTGGGCTATACCGCCAACGGTATGTCAGTCTGGGATGTTCCTGATGATTTGATCAAGACATTTGGGCAAGCAGTTGGAAAAATGAGTTTTGTCAGTCATTGTTACGAAAGGCCCCGGTTTTTGCCAGAATGGCCGTACAATTTGTTTGCCATGATCCATGGACATAGTCATGAAGAAGTTCTTGAAAAAGCAGATAAAATAGCTGCTCTTTTAGGTGAAAACTGTCGCGCACGGGATATTCTTTTTAGCACCCGTATTTTAAAGAAAACCGGAATTCGTATTGGAGTTCAAACCTGATTATGTTTCGTATTTCCCAATATATGCAGGAATTACATGATCCCACGCCGCTGGGAGCTAAACGCAACCCGCCGGGTCCAGTGGTGATTTGGAATCTGGTCAGGCGATGTAATCTTGCCTGTAAGCACTGTTATTCGATATCAGCCGATGTGGATTTTCCGGGTGAGCTTTCGACCCGACAGGTTTTCGACGTCATAGATGATCTGAAAGATTTTCGTGTTCCCGTTCTGATTCTGTCCGGAGGTGAACCCTTGTTACGTCCAGATATATTTGAAATCTCTCATCATGCAAAGAAAAAAGGTTTTTATGTTGCGCTTTCAACCAATGGAACAATGATCAATGAATCTAATATAAACGAAATTGCTAAAGTTGGTTATGATTACCTTGGCATCAGTATCGATGGTATGCGTAAAACCCACGATGATTTTCGGCAAAAAAAAGGAGCATTTGATGCTTCGTTAAAAGGCCTCAAACTTTGTAGTGAAGCAGGTATAAAAGTAGGTATGCGTTTTTCGATCACTCAGGATAATGCGAATGAATTGCCTTTTCTTCTAGACCTCATGGAACAGGAGAATGTTGATAAATTTTATCTTTCACATCTCAATTATGGTGGCCGTGGAAACCGTCATCGTGGACACGATGCTATTCACAAGATCACAAGAGAAGCTTTGGACTTATTATTTGATGTCAGCTGGGCTTGTGTTGAACAAGGACGTGATCGTGAATTCGTAACAGGAAATAACGACGCGGATGGTGTTTATCTTTTACACTGGATAAAAAAACGATTTCCAGATCGCTATGATCATATGCGAGCAAAACTGGCTCAATGGGGCGGTAATTCTTCGGGTGTGAATGTCGCTAATATCGATAATCTTGGCAATGTACATCCGGATACATTCTGGTGGAATTATAATCTTGGAAATGTTTTGAAAAGACCCTTTTCAGAAATCTGGCAAGATACTGCTGATCCACTAATGGCAGGGTTCAAAACTCATCCACGACCATTGAGAGGCCGTTGTGGCATCTGTAATTATAAGGATGTTTGTGGTGGCAACACACGAGTTCGTGCATTCCAGACAACAGGTGATCCATGGTGGGAAGATCCTGCCTGTTATCTACATGATCAGGAGCTTGATATCAATCTGGAAGACTATGATCAGGAACAACCAGAACCACTTGATCTTAAAACCAGAGAAATTCGTTTTGCCAGTTAAGGAACCGCTGATTAATTCATGGATAATTTTGTAAAGGTTAAAATTGGCCAGTTTTTCGTTACGAATTTTGCAAATAGAACAACTATTTGCTGCAACTCGTGCCTCAATCTGGCCAATTTTCCCTCTTTACAATTCCCACCCAGAATTAATCAGCGGTTCCTTAAAAAAACAGTCTTATCCTTTTTATTATTTTTATCTTTTTCTCTTCACGCTGCTGATCAGGATCCATCCAGTTTATTTATACAACATTGTGCAAGTTGTCATGGTGTAGATCGTTTGGGAATATCAGGACCAGCACTGCTACCTGAAAACCTGAAAAGGGTCAGAAAAAAACAGGCCATCAATTCGATTACTCATGGTCTGCCGGCAACACAAATGCCAGCCTTTGGTCAGAAATTAAAAACAGCAGAGATAGAAAGTCTGGTTGATTATATCTACACACCGCTGGCAGAACTTCCAGTATGGAATGAAAAAGCTATCGAAAAGAGTCATGCTATATACAAGCCAGATCTTATAAAAGGAAATGCTAGAACAGCCACGCCGGTTTATCAGGCTGATCCCCTGAATGTCTTTCTGGTCGTAGAAGCGGGCGATCATCATGTCACCGTGCTGGATGGTGATACTTTTACTCCCATTCACCGTTTCAAATCCCGGTATGCTCTACATGGAGGTCCAAAGTTTTCTTCCGATGGACGTTTCGTTTATTTTGCTTCACGTGATGGCTGGATCAGTAAATTTGATATGTATAAATTGCAGACGGTTGCAGAAGTTCGTGTTGGCATCAATACGCGTAATCTGGCTGTATCGGCAGATGATCGTTATGTATTGGTGGGTAATTATTTGCCACACACACTTATATTACTGAATGCGACGGATTTAAGTCTGATCAAAATCATTCCAGTGGAAGATGGTCTGGGAAACAGTTCACGTGTCAGTGCCGTTTATACAGCGCCACCGCGTCAGAGTTTTATCGCAGCATTGAAAGACTTCAAAGAGGTCTGGGAGATCCATTATTCAGATGATCCACCGACAATTTTTCATGGTGCAGTTCATGATTATCACATGGCAGAAGGGCTGGCAGAGAAAGGGCCATTTCCAGTTGATCATATAGAACTTGATGATTATCTCGATGATTTCTTCTTTGATCAGAGTTACAACAACATTATAGGAGCAGCACGGAACGCCAAAAATGGTCAGGTTTTTAATCTGATTGTAAAACAAAAGATCGCTGATCTTGATCTTACTGGCATGCCTCATCTTGGATCAGGGATTACCTGGAAATATAAAGATACCGTTGTGCTTGCCACACCAAACCTGAGAGAAAATACGGTCACCATTATTGATACAAAAAACTGGAAAACGATCAGAAAAATAGAGACAAAAGGACCAGGTTTCTTTATGCGCAGCCATGAAAATTCCCGTTATGCCTGGGTCGATGTTTTTGTTGGCCCCAATAAAGATCTTATGCATGTGATCGATAAAGGCACGCTTGAAATTGTTAAGACATTAAAACCTGCACCGGGGAAAACTTCTGGACATATCGAGTTTACTCGTGATGGTCGTTATGCTTTGCTGAGCATCTGGGAAAAGGATGGTGCACTGATCGTTTATGATGCAGAGACGCTGGAAGAGGTAAAACGAATACCGATGAAAAAGCCGGTCGGTAAATACAACGTTTATAATAAAATCACACGATCGTCAGGGACAAGTCATTAAAAAGAAGATTTTATACCGATTCTTGAACCAGACTGTTCATGAATCGTTTTTCACTTCTTTAAGCTACAGGCTACTAAAATAAGCTGCCAGATCTTCAATATCTTCATCACTCAGGTTTTTTGCCATGGGTGACATCATTGGATCAGTCTGTGTACCATCTCTTAAGGCTTTTAGCTGTTTGACCAGATACCCATTTTTCTGGCCTTTAAGATGATTAGGCCATAAAGCATTTGTACTTGTTCCATCAGCACCATGGCATGCAGCACAGACAGCCGATTTTGTTTTACCAGCTTCAGCATCACCCGCTGCCACATTGACATCAAAAAGTAACATGGAGCCTGCCAGTCAAAGTGTAAATTTCTTATTTATGTTTTTCTCCTGGATTATATGTGATCACAATATACTTATATTGATACTCTCATAAATTGATCTGAATCAATTCTCTTAATGACCCTGCTAGCAACCATCTATGACAATTCTAAAATTGAATAATCAGGTAAATCATTGCATGATATGAAAATTATGGTTGTTTTCCAGAAAAGGAGAAAAAAATGAAGGGCGTATTTACCAAATTTCTAATCACAGCAGCTTGTGCATTCATGGCCACGACCGTATTGGCTGTCGGTGGTGTCGAGATGGGTTCCAAAAAAGCTGAATCAGTTGTCAGTGGCGGGGCCGGGGGGGCCAACTCCGAGGATGCCAATGCCGCACTCGAACACTGCAACCGTTCGTTAGGAACAATAGCAGTCGAAGAAGATACTTACTCGCCATGGTTTGACAGGATGGGAAGTTACGGGATCAATTCGACAGTTCCTATTTTGAGATTACTGGCGCAGCAGAGTAATTGCTTTGTCGTTGTCGAACGTAGCCGAAGAGGTTTGCGGCGAATGGAACAGGAAAGAATGCTCGAAGACTCTGGTGAGTTAAGGCAATCCAGTAACTTTGGAAAAGGTCAGATGGTTGCGGCAGATTATAATTTAATTCCAAGCCTTGTTTTTAGCGATAGCGATACAGGAGGTATTGGCGCTGCTATCGGTGGATTATTTGGAAGTGTTGGAGCGTTGCTTGGAGGTTCTCTCAAATTCGCTGACGCTCAAAGTGTGATGACGCTGGTGGAAAACCGATCAGGTGTTCAGGTGGCGGCCGCGGAAGGTAGTGCGCGTGCTACAAATCTTGCCGGTGGACTCGGAATGATTGGTGGAACGGTTGGTGGTGGTCTGGCAGGCTACACAAAAACACCAGAAGGGAAGGTGATTGTTGCAGCAATGATGGATGCATTTAATAACATTGTAAGAGCAACCCGGAACTACAAAGCCCAAACGGTTGATAGCCCACATGGACTTGGTACGGGTGGATCGTTGAAAGTTGATGGGGCAAAACCCAATCCTGGTCCTGCAAGTAAACCCGCTGCAGCCGGTGGATCGTTGAAAGCCAGGATTAAAAAGGCTCAGGAAGTTTTAAATGGCCTTGGTTATAGTGCTGGTACACCTGATGGAAAAGTGGGCAGTAAAACGAAACTTGCAGTTAAGCAATTCCAGGCTGATAACGGTCTTAATCCGACAGGTCGTTTTGATAAAGTGACGTTGGATACTTTGTTGTCTTATTAATAGTGTTTTTTGTTTTATTAGCTGATCATTTAAAAGCTGATCATTTTGGCACAGGAGGTGCCTTAAGTTTGCGATAATGAAGATCGTAAACTATTTATTTCTGTCCCTGATATTAGCCGTATTAATATCAGGGACAGTTATTGCCGCAACAGAACGAAAAAATCATAATAAAGAGACTTCCGCTCTTTCAAATCTTAATACACTCCGGGTTTTTCAAGATCATCAGGAACTTGAAAGGTTGTATAAGCTCTCAGGAAATCAACTGATCTGGAGCAAAGCAGGCAAACCGACATCCCAATCATTTGAAGCCATCCAGAGTTTACAACAGGCTCAATCGATGGGGCTGAAAACGGAGAAGTATGCAGCCGATCAACTCTTACATTTCTGGAATGAAATAAAAACACCATTTTCTGAGAATAAGCCTTCTCTGGCTGAGTTCGATATGGCCTTGTCAGGCTCGCTCATGCAATTTATCTCGGATCTACATCTGGGGCAGGTTGATCCACTTGAGATGGGTTTCAATGTGGTAGTCAGCCAGAAGCATATCGATCTGGCTGAAACTATCTTTGCCTATAGTCACAGTAATAACATGTGGCAGGCGATCCAACGCCTTGAGCCACAGTTCAAAGCTTATCAACGTTTAAAAGAAGCGCTTTCAAAATATCGTCAGCTTGCAGATGATCACACAAGGCAACAATTACTGGAAGAAAAGACAGTTCATCCTGGTGATCAGTATCCTGATCTGAATGACCTGAAAATATTACTGACCGCTGTTGGTGATCTTGATCAGGATACCCCCACTACAGATATCTATGAAGGTGTTATCGTAGAAGCAATAAAACACTTTCAGCGACGGCACGGACTGGAAGATGATGGTCTGATCGGACGTAAGACATTTCAGCAATTGAATACTCCTCTGACCAGACGTGTGGAACAAATTGAGTTGGCAATGGAAAGATTAAGATGGCTGCCAGAACCAGAAGATGGACCACATATTGTTGTTAATATTCCAGCATTTGAGCTTTATGCTTTCCATGTTAAAAATGTCATCGAATCTGTAGAATTAAAGATGGGCGTGATCGTGGGTTCTGCCCTGGATGAGCATGAAACGCCAATCTTTGTTGCCGACATGAAATATCTGGTATTTCGTCCTTACTGGAATGTTCCTTATAGCATTGCCGTCAAAGAGCTGCTTCCTAAATTTGATATCGATCCTTACTACTTATATGAACATGATTATGAAATTCTTGAAGGACATAAAATTGTCAGCAGTGGTTACCTGGATGAAGAAATGACGACTGGTATTCGTTCAGGCAAATTACGGATCAGGCAACGGCCGGGCAAAAGTAACGCATTGGGACTCATCAAGTTTATTTTCCCAAATTCCAACAGTGTCTATCTGCACGATACGCCAGCACGGCGTTTATTCAGCCAGTCGAGGCGAGATTTCAGTCATGGTTGTATTCGTGTGGAAGATCCTGTTCGACTTGCCGAGTTTGTTTTGGGACAGCAGGAACAGGACTGGAGCAGAGACGATATAATGAGAGCGATGCAGGGTGATAATGACCAGAAAATAATTCTGACGAAAAAAATACCTGTCCATATTTTCTACACCACAGCCATTGTCAGGGAAAATGGCGATATTGCTTTTTTTGAAGATATTTATGGGCACGATGAGAGGCTTGAAATACTTTTGAGAAGTAATGCTCAAAATTGAGACATTGCGGAACCTTTTAACACGATTCTTCTCAAAACATTTTGAAGTGCTAATCGTCGAAGGATATAATTGAGCAAATAAAGTCACAGCAGGAATAAAATCGCCATCAGTGACCATAAACAATACACAGAGGAATACATGAAGCTTCCGAACCATTCTCCACGCAGAAATCTTTCTCATACCAATAAAACAAACCACCGCCGATTTTTTCTCAAAGCTTGTGCCGGAGCAGCGGCGGGACTTGTTTATCCTTCTGTTTTTGCAGCAAAACAGAGTGCAATGGAACGAAAGTTATCGTTCTATAACACGCATACCGATGAAAAAATCAGCACGACTTACTGGGCGGAAGGGCAGTATATTGAGGAATCCCTGATCGACATCAATAATATTATGCGTGATCATCGATCGGGTGAAGTCTATCCGATTGATCCACACTTAATGGACTTGCTGTATAGCTTGCAGGAAAAGGTAGAACGAAAAGACACTTTCTCAATCATTTCCTGTTACCGCTCACCTGCTACCAATGCCATGCTCAACAAAAAGAGCAGTGGTGTCGCAAAACACAGTCTTCACATGCAAGGTAAGGCTATTGATATACGCCTTCCCGGGTGTGAATTAAATCACTTGCGGAAAGCTGCACTGGCACTTAAACGAGGTGGTGTTGGGTATTATCCAAAATCAGATTTCATCCATGTCGATACTGGAAGGGTTCGTTTCTGGTAAAACCCTTTCAATGAAAGGGAAACCTGAAAATAGCCTGTTCAGGAACGACTCCTCAGAATGAGAGAAAAATCTCACGAGCGGTGTTTTTCTATTGCTGATCTCCGTGAGCTCGCCAGGCGACGAATCCCTCACGCTGTTTTCGATTATATTGATGGAGGTGCTGAGGATGAAATTACGCTGACTAATAACAGGAGAGCATTCGATCGATATCAGCTGAACGCCAGCGCACTGGTCGATGTTTCACAGATAGATCTCTCGACCACTGTGCTGGGAGAAAAGATCAGTATGCCCTTGCTGCTCTCCCCAACAGCTATGACCCGATTATTTCATCACGAGGGTGAAATCGCTGTTGTAAAAGCGGCACAACAAGCCGGAATTATTTATACACTTTCGTCGATGTCTACAACATCTATCGAAGACATCGCGGAAAGTTCAAATACGCCAAAATGGTTTCAGATCTACGTCTGGCGTGATCGTGATCTACTGAAAAACTTTTTTAAACGCTGTAAAGAGACTGGCTATCGTGCATTGTGCCTGACCGTTGATCTACCCGTTCATGGAAACCGTGAAAGAGATTTGAAAAATGGGCTGACTATACCACCCAGAATCAGTCCAAAATTACTTCTGGATCTATTTCGACATCCTTACTGGACGTATCATTTTTTACAGAATGATGCCATGCAATTGGCCAATGTTGCGGATCATGGTTTGGCCAGCCAGAAGCAATTTATTCTTAAAGACTATATTGATTCCCAATTCGATCCAGCCGTGACCTGGGAAGATGCAATATGGATGGTTGAACAATGGGATGGCCCTTTTGTGATCAAGGGGATCAGTCATTCAGAAGATGCAAAACGTGCAGTTGAAATTGGTGCCAATGCTATTGTTGTCTCCAATCATGGCGGTCGTCAGCTTGATCATGCACCAGGGACTCTGGAAGTACTCGAAGATATTGTTGCTAACGTAGGGAGCAAGATTGAGATCCTCATTGATGGTGGATTTCGACGTGGGACAGACATTATCAAAGCGATTGCCCTGGGCGCAAAGGCCTGCATGATCGGCAGACCTTATCTTTACGGTCTTTGTGCAGGCGGAAAGGAAGGTGTTGATCGGACATTACAAATCTATCAGGAAGAATTGTATCGGAATATGCAGTTGATCGGATGCCGAACCATCAGCGAGATAGACTCACGCATATTAAAGAAAACAACAGAGCTTGCCGCTATTAAATGATGAGTTGATCATTTAATAGGGAAGTTGAATTGGTATGTGTGAATTACTGGGAATGAGTGCCAACGTCCCAACGGATATCTGTTTCAGTTTTTCAGGGCTGAAAGAACGTGGTGGTCAGACCGGACCTCATAAAGACGGTTGGGGTATCAGTCTCTATGAAGGTAAGGCCAGTCGTAGTTTTCATGATCCAGCTCCTAGTATCTCATCAGAAGTCGCTGATCTGATCGAACGCCATGCGATCAAAAGTAAAATTATTATCAGCCATATCCGACAGGCTAACCGCGGTAAAGTCTGTCTTGAAAACACACATCCATTTACTCGTGAACTCTGGGGATGTAGTTGGGTTTTCGCACATAATGGTCAACTCAACGGTATCAGGAAAAAGACGTTACGTTTTTATCATCCCGTTGGAACCACAGATAGTGAGTATGCCTTCTGTTACATGATGGATCGGATCAGGAGACGATTTCCAAAGCGGCCAGCAAAACAGAAAGACTTATGGTGTTACATTAATCGTCTGGCAAGGGAGCTGAACATTCTCGGTGTCTTCAGTTTCCTGCTCAGTGATTCACGCCACCTTTTTGCTTATTGTAGTAACCAGATGAGCTGGGTAACCAGGCAATATCCATTTACTGAAGCAAAACTGATTGATACGGGTGAAGTCATGGATTTCAGAGAAAAGTTTTCCACCCATGATAAGGTGACCGTGATCGCTTCACATGCATTAACAGAAAATGAAAACTGGAATTTGATGGATAAGGGTGATTTTGTCGTGTTCAAAAATGGCCAGGCCATTCATAAGGCGATTCCTAATTAAAGATCTAGTCGCATTTCCCACCAGCTTGAACCACCATGTTTTGATGGTGATTCTCCACAATTGTTAAAACCAGCTTTTTCGTAGTAAGTAACCAGATCGGACTTGCATAATAAAAAGACAGATCGCTTGTCCAGATCTTTCGCCCTTTCCAGAAAAGCCATCATCAACTTCTGTGAAATGCCTTTGTTTTGAAACTCAGGTATTACTGCGACAGAAAAAATGACCAGATTCTTTCCACCGGGGTCATGCCCAATCATGTCTTTAAATTCTTCATCTGCCAGATCGGGTTTGTCAGTCGCGCCGGAATTGATCATTCCGATCACGGATCCATTGTATTCCGCAATCAGAAAACCATCAGGATATTGTTGCTGTCTGATCTGAATTTTATGCAGTGATGCCGCTTCAGAAGGTTCAAAGCATAAAGACTCGATCTGGAAACATCTGTGAGTATCTTTTTCTTCAGCCGTTCTAATGATTAGATTGTCCATTTGAGTTGTACGCTTGTCTCGTTGAATAAGTTTTCCAGCTATTTTATGATAAATCCTTAATAATAAATCAGCGACACGCCATCTTCTCTTATACTCATTCATCTCACCAGAGAAATGGTCATCGCCAGCCAATAAATTCTAGAGGAGTGGAATGATGAGCAATACAACCCTTCAGTACCTTGATAAAGCCATGAACCAGTTACGTGATCTGGGCCTGATGCCAGAGACCGTCGAAGAAGCTCCGATTCTGTCGTTGCTGGAACGAATTTCCGATATCGATCCTGATAAATCACTGGCCATCGCAAGAACTTTATCACAGGCATCTGTTTTCAACGATGTTGTGCGAGAACAGGTCAGTCAAATGAAAATGGGTGAACGTTATGAAGAAATTACCGCTGCCTTTAACAGTATCCGTGATGATGCAAAAAGTATGGTGGAACAGGTCGAAGATGGCAAGATCGATA
>JALSSM010000473.1 GCA_026984275.1 Gammaproteobacteria bacterium | reverse complement strand
AGCCCCGCGCCGTATTGGCCGAATTCCGGCAGTTTGATGTTCAGTTCTTTACAGACGCGCTGGAAAAATTTATCCGGTATCTGGGTCAGGATGCCAACACCATCACCGGTATTTTCTTCGCAACCGCAGGCGCCACGATGGATCAGATTTTTCAGGATGGTTAAGGCATTCGTGATGATCTTGTGCGATTTTCGCCCTTTAATATCGACAACAAATCCAACACCACAGGAATCATGTTCAAACTGTGGATCGTAAAGGCCTTGTGCGGGTGGGTAATTTTTCTGCATTCGTCATCACCAGATATTGAGCTGTTTTGTTGTTGTTATGGAAGCTCTGAATAATTCATCCCTGAATTGATCAGAGCGTCCTTATATTCATAAATACCATCAAGCCTGCCGTCCTGTGAGGCACTCTTCACATAAGCTGCAATATGAGCACTGAACTATGAGCAATGGACTCAGACTCAATCGCCGAAATTAATCGGGCCGATCAGTATAGCCCATGTAACATGTTCTTACAATTGAGGACAGGGAAGTTTCTTAAAGAAAGAGTTTTTTATCTTATTGATTTTACAGATGTTTTTTGAAGAGCATCAGGCTGTTTTTAGCAAACTATATCCATATAGAAATCTGTTCTTTGCCACAGAAGGCTTTTACCAATGAGAATCCATTAGTCCGGGAAACGGTTCCAGGCATGCAAAGCAGCAATTTTATAGGCTTCTGCAAGGGTAGGATAATTAAAAACGTTATGAACAAAATAGTCCATCGTGCCACCCAGTTGCATGACGGCCTGACCTATATGGATCAATTCTGTGGCGCCTTCGCCGACAATGTGTACGCCGATCAGGCGGCGATCATCAAGACTGAATAACAATTTCAGCAAACCTTCACGTAAACCCAGAATCTGTCCGCGAGATGTCTCACGAAAACGGGCCTCACCGACCTCATAACCAATACCTTTCTCTTTACATTCCTTTTCCGTCAGGCCAATGACACTCATCTCAGGCACCGCATAGATTCCAAAAGGAAAGTCGCTGAATCGATCGTCCAGCTTTTTACCAAAGGCATGGCAGGCCGCATGCCGCCCCTGTTCCATGGAAGTCGAGGCAAGGCTTGGAAAACCAATCACATCACCGGCAGCATAAATATGTTTTACTTTTGTCGCATAGTGTTCGTTAACTTCGATCAGCCCACGTTTATCAGCTATCAGTCCCGCTTTTTCCAGTCCTAAATCATCAGTATTACCCTGACGACCAGCAGCAAATAAAACCATATCCGCGCGCAGTTGATTACCACTGGAAAGATGGAGTTTCACCCGCTCTTTACCCAGATATTCTACTTTTTCGACCGACTCACCCATGCGTATTCCCACACCACGATCACGCAGATGGTGGGTAAATTCAGCAATGATCTCTCTGTCCAGAAAACCCAGCATTTCTTCCCTGCCATCAACCAGCGTTACATCAATATCCAGAGCACTATAAATTGACGCATATTCGACACCAATGACACCAGCGCCGACAACAACCATCGTCCGCGGAAGTTTTTCAATCTCAAGAATATGATCACTGTTGATGATTCGTTTACCGTCGTACGGAATATTCGGTGGTTGCACAGGAGAAGTACCAACCGAGATCAGAAACTTTTTAGCCTCATAATCTTTCTGTTTGCCATCCTGATCGATGACCCTGACCGTATGTTTGTCAAGAAAGCGAGCTTTGCCAACGATGGAAGTCACACCATTTCGATAAAGCTGATGCTGGATAACATCGATTTCATGACGCGTCGTAATGTCGAGGCGTTGAACCAGATCCTGTGCTGTGATCCTTTCTTTGACACGGTAACTCTTGCCGTAAAATCCTCTTTGACGCCAGCCGGTCAGATATAGCACCGTTTCACGTAAGGTCTTGCTGGGGATGGTTCCAGTGTGCAAACAATTACCACCGACAGCGGTATGCATTTCGATCAGGGCAACTGACTTACCCAGTTTTGCAGCCTGTATTGCCGCACGTTGTCCGGCAGGCCCACTGCCAATGACGATAAAATCAAATTTTTCCATACTTTTCATACCCCAGGTCGATACAGGATTATGAGAAGCAACAACTGAGCCAGTTTATTTCAAATTCTTCATCGTTGACACTTTCGACAATAATAACTTGAGCGCTGCCCAATCACTTTATTTCTGATTAACGCCTGACATTGCAGGCATGGCTCACCCTCTCTGCCATAAACCATCAGTTCTTGCTCAAAATACCCTGGTTGACCAGAACTATTGGTAAAATCACGCAATGTGGTGCCACCTTGCTCGATCGCTTGTTCAAGAATTCTTTTGATCGCTTTCACTAAATTTTCATAACGCTTTAATGAAATTTTTCCGGCGGCAACATCCGGGCGAATACCACTTTCGAATAAGGCTTCACTGGCATAAATATTCCCTACACCAACAACAATTTTACTGTCCATAATAAAATTTTTTACTGCAATTTTTCGTTGTCGTGATCGTTTGTAGAGCATGCTTGCATTAAATGTCTGATCCCAAGGTTCCGGCCCCAGTTTTTTTAACAACGCATGTTCAAACGGATCCTCTTTTGTCCACAGGCAGGCACCGAAACGTCTTGGATCATGAAATCTTAAACATTGATGATGCGATAGAATAATATCAATATGATCATGTTTTTGAGATCTTGTTTTTGCTGGCAGAATTCTAAGACTCCCGGACATTCCAAGATGAATAATTATTGTACCAGCCGTCGTATCAATAAGAAGATATTTTCCACGACGTTTTACTGATTGGATTTTTTGATCTCTCGCTTCAGATTTTAAACTTTCAGGAACTGGCCAGCGTAAGCGGTGATCACGGATAATAATCTCCGTAATTTTTTGACCCAGCAGGTGAGGCTCTATACCACGGCGGCTTGTTTCTACCTCTGGTAACTCAGGCATTATTTTTTTGAACTTTTTGCAAGAAAAGAATCGGCATCCGCAACCAGAAGATGGTGAGTAATATCTTTCACTGAATGCACAATCCCTGCATGAAGAACATATCGCAAATGATTAAACTCATTGGTATTTCCAAAATCAAATTGCTGATCATTCATAAAAAGTGACACTTTTGGGTTATCGAGTTCGTAACGTACCAGCTGTTTTTGTTGTGTAATTTTATGTTGGTGTCGGCTTTTCAGGTTCAGGAATTTTAATAATAAATTGATCTTATTCAGATCAACGTCACCAGATACAGGATCGGTGATCATCCATTGATTATTTATCTTTTCAAAAATGATTTGCCCCTGATCCTGCCTCTGGATGACAATCGTATCAACTTGATCCGGGGTGATTGATGACACCGTCACGGTGGTCTGTTTTTCAACAGGATTATTTTTTAAATAAAGACCTATCACGACGATAATACTCAGTAGCACCAGGTTAAAAATTGTGCGTTTAGACATCAGAGATTTTTTCGTCGCCACCAGATTATTACGCCAGTCGAAAGGAACAAGAATGGTAAGACAATTAAAAACCCCAGTCCAATCACTGCCGAAGCCGTTTTATTCATTTCAAAATCAAGATCAGAAGCCGCCCGGAATGGAATATTGATAAGCTGATCATCACCACTTAGCCAATTCATAATACGTATACCGAGATCAAGGTTACCACCATTTCCCAGATAACTATTCGATAGAAAATCACTGTCTCCCATGATCAGTAATCGCTGTGAGTTGTCCGCTTTTGCAGAGAGCGCCAGAGCAAGTGTTAATGGGCCGAGCTGTTCATAATCTTCATCATACTTGATCTGATCTTTGATCGGTGACGTTTCTGTCCATGAACGTTCACTGGAAGTAATC
Organism: Gammaproteobacteria bacterium; assembly: GCA_026984275.1. Lineage (GTDB taxonomy): Bacteria > Pseudomonadota > Gammaproteobacteria > CAJXQU01 > CAJXQU01 > CAJXQU01. Next base: position 2,200 of record JALSSM010000473.1, on the reverse strand, counting down.
AGTGATGTGACATTCCAGCCCTGGGAATTAGTTAAACTCAGTGCAGCAGACTGTGGAAACAGGGTGGTTAAATTAAAATTCTTGCTGATTGGATGATCAGGATAAGACGTGATCGGGATCAGATCGGGTTGTGTAATGTTAAATTGTTGACCGCTGGCATCAACAACAATGCCGGGTAAAAAAGTGACGCCCAGTTTTTCTGCCAACGGTCTGAAGAACTCTGTGTGATCCGGTTCGGTCATCCATAAAAGATTTCCTCCCTTTTCCAGATATTGGTCAACCATTTTCCACTCTTCCTGTAATAGATCTTTTTGTGGATCAGCGATGACCAGTACCGAGGTATTTTCAGGAAGCGCCTTTGTTTCTGACAAATTTAATGTTTGGGTTTTTAGCCCACGTTTTAATAATTGTGCTGAGAAATGACTCATATCAAAATTGGCTTTACCAGCCGGATCACGTTCACCGTGTCCACTTAAAAATACCAGCCAGCGATCATCTTTTCTTAACAACTTTGCCAGTGCATTTGTAATCGCCTGCTCGGATGGTCTTTCTACTCGCTCTGTCTGCCCCTGATACTGAATCAACATTTCTGCCGGGTAGCGGATCGCCAACTCTCTTACCTTGTCCGGGTTTTCTTCAGGGCTGATAAAATTAAGTTTCAGATCGGGTTTCAGTCTTTGATATCGATCTATCAATAACTTTACTCTCTCACCCAATTGATCAGAACGATTAACATAAACATCAATGATAATTTCACCTTTGATTTTTTTGATCAGAACCTGACTGGGTTCACTCAGGGAAAGACGATTGTCACGCGTCAGATCCATGATGAATATTTTCTGTGTACTCAACCAGGCAATCAGACCAGCACAAACTATCAGCAACAGTGGAAAGATCAGTGAATTAAGTCGCCGTGAGATTTGCATCAATAACGATCCCAATCCAGTCGCCAGATTGTCATGGCAAGAAATAAAACAATCAGGATCAGAAAATAGATGACATCGACACTGGCGAGGTAGCCACTAATCATGGAACTGAAATGTTCCTGCAATGACAAATAAGTTGCCAGGCTCACACCGTTCTCGCTGTCCCATTTGATGATCCATAAAAAGAAAAGAAAAGTGATCGTGCTGATGATGGCAACAGCGGGTTGAGTCGTCAGAGATGACATGAAAAGTCCGATAGCAATCGCCGTCATCGTCAACAATAATAATGCAAACAGACCACCCATGATCTGTGCTACATCGACCGGTCCACCTGACAATAAAGAGAAGGACATCATTGCCAATAAACCAATAATGACCACAAAAAAAACAAACAGCCCAACAAATTTTCCAATGACTATTTCGTGCAATGAAACGGGAGATGACAGAGCCAGTTTTAATGTTCCACTACGTTTTTCTTCAGCCAGACTGCGAGCGCAAAATAACGGCACAATAATCAGCAGAATAAGTCCGGCATTTGCATACAGGCCACCGATGATGATTTCTGTCATTCCTGGCGCATTATCGATACTTCTGAGACGTGGCAGATATTGCATGAACAACTCAATCCGACTAAAAAACAGAAACGCGAAAATAAATTGCAGAACAGCAAACGTCACCCAGGCCAATGGTGACACGAACAAACCTTTTAACTCCTTCGCTGCTATGGTTCCGATCATGAGACAACCACTTGTTCGTCGTGGCAAGTAAGTCGTATAAAGACCTGTTCCAGCGATTCATTCTCTGTGAAGGAAGCAATCGGCGCATCATGTACAACCTTGCCCTGGCGCAGAATCAAAACCCTGTCACAGACGGATTGCACTTCGGGTAAAATATGCGTGGATAAAATCACGCTGTGCTGATCACCCAGATCACGGATCAGTTTTCGAATCTCCAGGATCTGAACGGGATCCAGTCCGACCGTTGGTTCGTCCAGGATGATGATATCGGGTTTATGAATAATCGCCTGTGCAATACCGACTCGCTGTTGATATCCCTTTGACAGATTTTTGATCAGTCGATTTCCCATTGAATCCAGGCCACAGCGTTGTTTTGCCTGTTCCAGAGCATCCGTGACCTTACCGCTTTTAACACGACGTAATTTCGCACAATATTTCAAATAATCATTCACTGTGAGCTCAGGATAAACCGGTGGTTGTTCTGGAAGATAACCCAGACAGCCTCTGGCTTGCATTGGATCATCCGTAAGTGAGTGT
>JALSSM010000472.1 GCA_026984275.1 Gammaproteobacteria bacterium | reverse complement strand
TCGTGACTGGGTCACGGGAACTCCGGATGGTGACTGGACCAGCATGGCCGTTCCCAGCGACGGTAGCTACGGTATTCCAGAGGGTCTGATATACTCATTCCCGGTTCAGTGTTCTGGTGGTGATTACAAAATTGTCCAGGGTCTTGAGATTGATGAGTTTAGCCAGGCCAGAATGGATATTACCCAGAAGGAACTGGAAGAAGAACGTGATGCCGTTAAGGAGCTGGTGGGGTGAGCCGAACCGTTTGTCCAGTGGACAAACGCAGTCGGTGAACGCCCGGCAAGGACGCTGGGCCGGAGATCTACCATGGATGGTTCACAAGTACATGTCTAAAACTCAATAAGTAGCCTGGATAGTGCTTGCTGAATCCTGGAAACGGTGGTTTCGTTTCCCTGGAGTTCACTAAGTTTCACCCAGGTTAAACGTTGAATAATTTCTACAAACTAATCCCTTAAGCTCATTATCTCCCAGCCACGCTTTTCAGCTTCTTCCTTCAGTTTGTCATCCGGATCAACGGCAATCGGATTTTCCACCTGTTCCAGTAAAGGGATGTCATTGTGGGAGTCACTGTAAAACCAGCTGCCTTTGAGTGAGTAATCACGATCAGCAAGCCATTCCTGTAGTCGAGTCACCTTGCCTTCGGCAAACGATGGTGTTCCGGCCACCTTGCCTGTGTAACGACCATTCATAATTTCGGGTTCAGTTGCGATCAGTTCATCAATGCCGAAAAGTTTTGCGATGGGGTCTGTAATGAAGCGATTGGTCGCTGTGACGATCAATAGCTGATGATCCTGCTGGCGGTGATGTTCAACCAGAGCCTGTGCTTTGGGTAACAGAATAGGCTCAATCATTTGGACAAGATAATCCTGTCGCCAGTTATTCAGGGTTTCCATGTCGTGTTTACCCAGAATCTCCAGCTGAAAACTCAGGAATTCCATAATATCCAGTGTGCCATCAAGATAGTCCTGATAGTATTCAGCATGCCGACGAGTGTGTTCCTTGGTATCAACATAGCCTTTCTCACAGAGGAAATCTCCCCACGAAGTGTCACTGTCTCCACCAATTAAGGTGTTGTCCAGATCAAATATTGCAAGTGTCATTATTATTAAGGTTCTCTATTATTATTTTAGTTGCCTATTGTATTGCCTATTGGCAGGAATTTTGAAAGAATAATTCCCATGATAGATCGTGATGGATTCAGAGCCAATGTCGGTATTATTCTGACAAATGATAATGCAGATGTCTTCTGGGCGCGCCGTGTTGGTGGTTCAGATGCCTGGCAATTCCCTCAGGGTGGTATTAAACGAGATGAAACACCTGAAATGGCCATGTATCGTGAGCTGAATGAAGAGGTTGGGTTATATCCAGAACATGTCGATCTCATCGGCTGCACAAAAAGCTGGTTACGATACCGGCTCCCGAAACGGTTTGTGCGGCATCACCAGAAACCCTTATGCATTGGCCAGAAACAGATCTGGTTTGTGTTGAAACTGATAACGGATGAAACCAATGTTGATCTTGGACTGGCCAAAAAACCGGAGTTTGATCATTGGCAATGGGTCGATTACTGGCGACCACTGGATGAAATTGTTTCGTTCAAAAGGAATGTTTACCGAAAGGCTCTGACTGAACTGGCTCCACTTGTGTTGCCAGAATCCAGAACAGCCTCTAAATAACCTTATCTATTTTCTTTTTTATTTGGATTTCATCATCATTAACTCAGGCAATAATTGCTGAGCACTTTTCTGTGAAGCTTTATGAAGAAAGTAGCGTCTGAAATCCGGATCAAGATTCATTTTTTTCAGGTCGCCGTCAATTTCGGTCAATGTGCTATTGCAGTTTTCCATGGCAACATCGGCTACTTTTCGGAAATCCTCAAACTTATCTATATTATCTCTGGCTTCTTTCTTCAGGCACTCATCATATTTGCTCCTGCTCATAATCATTATTTGATGTTCGTCATCGGAAAGCTCAGAAGGGTATCTGTAGGTTGGTGTTGTTTCTGTGGTTTTTGTCTGTTCAACAGCCATTGCCTGAATGCTGATCAGAGAAAGAAGGAGTATTAGTGATTTCATAAGGTTTATTCCATTGTTATTCTGCAAATTCTGCTACTTTTATTTCCCAGGTCTGTTCATGGTCATCGACCTTGGTACATCCCAGTTTAACAGGTTTATTACCTGGCTCTACTATCCCTACAGCGGGACCTGCCTGACGCTTTCCTGCAAACATTCGATTGAAACGATATTTGATCGTTTTATTCGGATGGTTGTTTTTTACCAGTCTCAGCTTGCCACCATTACTTAGTATCTGGCATTTGCCATCCAGTACAGAATAAAACTCAAGGTAATCTCCGGGTGTTTTTTCCTTTGTTCCAACTGGGTTGGTTGTTGTTTCATCACATGGTGCTGCCATAAGGCCAGTAAAAGCTAAAAGCCCGGTGAGCAAAACGGTGTATTTTATTAAATTTTTCATTCGCTCTATCTTAATCAATACCATCGTGATAGACAATTTCATTAGTCAATTCAGGAAAAAGTCTCAAAAGTCTGACTATCGAGAGCTCTACTAGTTCCTCAGGAGCAGGTTGCCAGAAATATAGCCCTGACAGGTGCGGGCAGGCCCTCGATTGTTTTATTGTGATCCTCAGGATCAAGAAAATTAACCAGCGAGTGTTGCTGCATCCAGTTTGTAGTTCGTTGCTCTTCTATTGTCGTCTTTGTAACATCGACTAATCGGATATTGTGGTAACCACACCGTTTTAACCAACTTTCCATTGTCGGAGCGCTGGGCAGGAACCAGACGTTACGCATTTGTGCATATCGACCTTCTGGCACCAGAACCTGTCCTTCCTCACCTTCAATGATCAGTGTTTCCAGTACTAATTCACCACCCGATTTTAAACATCCTACCAGTTCATAAAGGTGATCAATGGGTGAACGGCGATGATATAAAACCCCCATAGAAAAAACAGTATTAAAGGCTTTTGATTGTGGTGGTAGTTGTTCGAGGCCCAGCGGCAAAACATCAACAGGCTGATCTTTGGTAAAGTGTTTTATCGTCTGAAATTGCATCACACTTAACAGACCGGGATCGATTCCAATGACTCGTTCCGCACCTGCTCCCAGCATCCGCCAGCCGTGATAACCGTTGCCGCAACCCACGTCCAGTACGAGTCCATGTTTCAGTGGTTGAATATGTGGTGCCAGGCGACTCCATTTCCAATCTGATCGCCACTCGGTATTGATATGGACGCCGAACAGATCGTATGGTCCTTTTCGCCAGGGCTCCAGTTTGTGCAATATGGATTCCAGATCCGGATCAATATTCTGTATTTGATCAGGAGTTCCAATTTGGATCGTATCAACAGTAAAGTCAGTGACGGAAGGTTTTATGCCGGGAAGTTGTTGCAGGATGTCCTGCCATTGATTCAGATGTCCGTGCCTGGATGGATCAAGTTTTTGATCAATCAGATCAGGTACTGTCTCCAGCCATTTTTCGAGAGGCGAATCCCGCAGGTAATCGTAAAAAGGTTGATAATTGATCATTTATCACTACTTGAGAGTAATGAGTGAGGCAAAGTTAAAATACTGGAACCAGACTTCTGAAGATGACGTATGGAAACCGTTGCTGCGCCCAACGAGCAACCGAGGTCATAACAATGGCTACCGGGTTGTGCAAATTTGTCCGCCAGAAGGCCAATAGCCGATATAATAGTTCTGTAACCCGGAACTGATCGTTCTATCATATCCGGAAAAACATGAACGACATGATCATCAAAAGCGAAACCTGAAATTTCGTTAAGTGGTTTGGTATATATCGTATCGCGAGTCATTTAGCTTATGAAACAGAGAGATCTCTGGATTAATGAATATTGGAACAAGTCACCCATGTTTTTTGATCAACAAAAACTGATCGGTCATCAACAATGGCAAACATGGCCGGATTGTAATGAACTTAATCGTTTGATGCCAGAAGGGACTCAAACCTTATCGGGCCACGCCACTCGATTCTTTCCACAATCTTCAATAGCAGAAGGTGCCAGTTATTATGAAGAGCATATTTTTTCCACGGGTGAAATTCCCACCCGTGATCAGAACTGGCATGACTTTTTTAATGCTATGGTCTGGTTACAATTTCCCAAAACGAAATCTGTGATCAATACTTTGCATGTCAAAGAAATTGAGCGACAGGCGGATAAAAAAAAGAGATCCAGAAAACGTGATGCCCTGACACTTTTTGATGAGTCAGGTGTTATCTTTGTTAGCTGTGATGATCAGATAATCACAGCATTAAAAGATCATCAGTGGAAAGCGTTATTCTGGCAAAAAAGAGATGACTGGTGGCGATCAGTATCAGTTTCTATTTTTGGTCATGGTTTATTTGAAAAAGCACTTTCCCCCTATATTGGCATGACGGCAAATGCCCTGGTCTTACAAGTGGGTGAGCATTTTTTTGATCAGAATCGACAAGTACAGGTTCAGGAGCTTGATCAGATAATCTCAAACAAATTGAAAACAGAAAATGGATTGGAAAATCCGGGCCATCTGACACCCTTACCCATGTTAGGTGTGCCCGGATGGTGGCAGGATAATGAACAGGAAGATTTTTATAACAACCAGAATTATTTCAGGCCCAAAAGAAAATGAATGAAAATATCATCGACAGAAATATCTTCACCAAGGCGTTATATGTCATCGTTGTGAGTTTGCCGGTGGTTGCACTGGCCATACTCATACTCCAGAATCATCTACCCATGGGCCCCGTTATTTTTGCCATGACCATCATTCCTGTCCTGGGATTGATTATTGCAAAAAGAGCGATCAAAGGGGCTATCCCTGATTTGATCTTTGGTGCGATAGATACCGGTTTGCTGACCATTCCTGCCTTGATCGGAGGCATTACCTTTGGTGTCGCAGGTGCTATTGCCGGGGGCGTGATCGGTGATGCACTCAGTGATGGCATCGCTGGTTTTTTTGAAGGATCGATTGCTGAATGGTTACGTAAAAAAGGCATAGAAGAATCCCGCGAAAGTATTACAACAGCACTGGGCAAAATGGCCGGCTGTTTACTGGGCAGTGGTATTGTATTAAGTATCGCTTACCTGCTTGGGATACATCCACAATTCAGTTAGTTCAACTTGATAACCTTCCAGTTAATATCGCTGATCAGTCCCATATTTTTACTCTGCGTGATTTGGGAACCATTCATCACCCAAAGCCAGTTTTGACCTGTCTGCTCATTGCGCAGATAAAGATCGTCTCTACCATCACGATTAAAGTCAGCTATATGGGCGATACTCCAATCAACCGATAGAGAAGGAAGTGGTTGGCTATTTTGAATTTCGCTGCCATTCATAGCCCATAACCAGTTCACGCCAGAAGTATCATTTCGCCAGATGATGTCTCGTTTATTATCACCATCCAGATCGCCTGTTCCGGAAATTTTCCATTGTGTATTGGGAACAGGTGGAAGAGCCTTACTTTCCAGAATTGACGAACCATTCATCCGCCATAGCCAGTTATTTCCACTATTTGTATGGCGTAAAACAATGTCGCCTTTCCGGTCACCGTCCAGATCGGAAATTCCTGCGATCTGCCAGTTTGTATCGCTAACAGACGGTAGACCCGTACTTTGAATAATGGAGGAGCTATTCATACGCCACCACCAGTTTAACCCGGTGCCATCATGGTGCCAGATGATATCGTCTTTCTGGTCGCCATCCAGATCAGCCAGACCAGCAATACGCCAATTTAGATCGGCTATAACAGGTAAAGGATCAGATTGAATAATTCTTCCCTGTTGCATTAACCATAGCCAGTTTACGCCCGTGACAGAGTTTCTCATTACAATATCAATCTCACCATCGTTATTCAGATCACCTGTGCCGGCTATTTTCCAGTCCAGATCAGGAATTCGGGCGATGACACCATGAAAAGTGACCCCGGTATTATTTATTAAATGAAAGTAATAAGTCCCCGAGGTTTCATGGCGCCAATAGAGAGGAACTGGCCTGGCAGGTAGTGTGGATGCTCTTGTATCAAGAATATGCGCCTTGATCT
>JALSSM010000471.1 GCA_026984275.1 Gammaproteobacteria bacterium | reverse complement strand
CATCTGCATGTCTTGCAAGCTGATGAATTTTGAATACGGAATGCCATGGTGCAACATGATCGGTCTCTGTTCCAACCACAAACATGGGTGCGTGAATATCGCCAATAGAGATGGTGTGTCCCATGACACGATAGCGTCCTTCAGCCAGATCATTATTCAGATATAAATGTTCCAGATATTCGGAATGCATTTTGTAGGGCAGGCGAGTCGCATCTGCATTCCACGCCATCAAATCGATCATCGGACGACGTTCACCCAGCAGATATTCATGGATCATGCTGGACCAGATCAGATCATTTGAGCGCAACATACTGAAGGCACCTGCCATCTGGGTGGTATCGAGATATCCCTGATCCCACATAATGTCTTCCAGCCATGAAACCTGACTGGCATCAATGAATAACCCAAGTTCACCCACTTCTGTAAAATCCGTCTGTGTTGCAAGCAGTGTCATGGATTTCAGTCTGTCATCACCATCACGCGCCATAGCCGCCGCAGCAATGCTGAACAAAGTGCCTCCGAGACAATAGCCGAGGGCATGGATTTTCACATCCGGCTGGATTTTTGAAATTATATCAAGCGCAGAATTTATCCCGAGTTGAATATAGTCATCCATCCGCAAATCACGATCTTCAGTCTTCGGGTTTAGCCAGGAGATCATATAAACGGTGTGACCCTGATCGACGAGGTATTTAACCATGGAATTATGTGGTGATAGATCGAGGATATAATATTTCATGATCCAGGCTGGTGTGATCAGGAGTGGTTCTTTATAAACCGTTTTGGTCGTTGGCTGATACTGGATCAATTCGATCAAACGGTTGCGATAGATTATTTTTCCGGGTGTGATTGCCACCTGTTTACCCGGAATAAAGTTTTCAGTACCCACTGGACGTTTTCCACCCAGTTTTCGTTCCATATCCTCAATAAAATTTAACCAGCCACGAGTATAATTCTGACCTCCCTGTTCCATCGTTACTCTGATCACTTCGGGGTTAAGAAAAGGGAAGTTTGAGGGAGAAAAGGTATCCAGTATCTGACGCGTAACGAATTCGACCACACTTTCATGGTGTGGGGTAACACCACTGATCCCTGTCGTTGCGTTCGACCACCATTGTTGCTGGTGAAGAAAGGCCTGGTAGATCAGGTTAAAGGGCCATTTTTGCCAGTCTTTGCTGCTGAAGCGTTTGTCCTGCGGTAAAGGACACATGCAGGGTGGAGTATTCTTATCCAGAGTTGCATGAGCTGCAAACACGGAATAACGCATTGTTTTCCTGATTGCTTTCTGGACAAGTTCCAGTTGCCTTCCAGGTGAAACTGAAAGATGAGATAACCAGTCCATATATGCCAGCATGAATGCTGCCGGGGATATACTCATGGTTAATTTCCCAAGCCATGCATGATATGTCCGATCAAGACTATTACTAGTATTCAGTTTACTAATTCGTTCCATAATATCCTCCATGAGGAAAGTATATTTTCAATCCTGATGATCTATTTGATCCAGATCAGCTCATTATTGTTTATTAGCTTTTAGACTCCATATATGTACTGATCAGAAACAATTCAACAGGTCAGATAAGCAATGAAGATAAATTAAGAGAGGAGAAAACAATGTTTCAAATATTACCCGTGTTTGAGAAGGATATTTTTGCTTTTAAGGCAACCGGAAAGTTGACTGATGCAGACTATCAGAAATTTGTTCCAGAACTCGAGGCTGAGATCGAAAAACATGGACCACTGTCTGTGTTTCTTGAGCTGGAAGATTTTCATGGCTGGGAACCCAAAGCAGCATGGGATGATTTCAAGATGGGTCTTGAGCATGGCGGAGATTTTAAAAAGATCGCCATTGTTGGTGATAAAAAATGGGAGCGATGGATGGCGATCATCGGAAAGGCATTTACAGGTGGGAGAATACAGTATTTTGATTCACAGGATTCTCAAAAGGCATGGGACTGGTTGCGAGAATCAGATATAGAAACAGAAGAACAGAAAGAAATAAATTCCTATAAAAATATACTGGTGGCGATCGACTTTTCTGAGCATTCAGAAATAACTGTACAGCGTGCTATGCAACTTGCGGAGAAATACAATGCCAGGCTAACGATCATACATGCGTTGGAACATGTAACCAGATATGACAGAAGTTTTGAAGTGATGGTTGAAGCAGAAGAATCATTTGAAACCGATGAAGTTGTTTTTGAGAATGCAGAAAAAAAGATGAAAGAAATCACAGAAAAAATAGATCGTAAAAACGTTCAGACAGACATTATCTGGGGCAGACCAAAATCGACTTTACTTTCTTATGCTGAAGCACAACGAGTTGATTTGATTGTCATGGGATCACATGGCCATCATGGGCTGGCAAAGTTGCTGGGATCAACAACCAATAGGATAATTAATAGCGCCCGTTGTGATGTATTGGTGGTAAGAAAGTAATTCTGTTGAGTATGAGTCCATAGGCTGTTTACGAAATTTAGATGGGAATGATGATCGGTTTAAAGTGACCCTCAATTCTCTCCCATTCTTGTGCCTGGAAGTGGTCTTAAAATCAACTAGCCAGCAATTCTGGCTTTGATTGGGCAGGCTTACCATTATACGATTTATTTTCACTTGTTACCTTTGACAATACGGCTTCTAATAATGGTCTCATCTGGCCAAGCATCCCAGTATTAATAGCAAAGTTCCAGACAGGCTCAAACTTTTTCCAGCCTGAAGAATAAAAAAGGTGTTTGAGTTTAGGTTTATGGGATTCATGATTGATGCTGGTTTGGAGAATGGAACTCCATTTGTAAAATTCTTGATATGACCAATCATATCCATTTTTGAGTTCTTCAGAAGACATGTTGACTGGTTCGTAGACTACATACCGGGTGTCATAAAATAATCAAAAGTATTTAACAAACCAAAGGTCAGATGTGAATCCGATCTACTTGACCAGAAAATCAACTACACCAGTCTCTATAGTCTGGTTATTTTGCCAGATCTCAGCACGAAGTTTATGGGCTCCTTTTTGTAGTTTCCATTGATAATTTCCATCTGATGTTTCCGCAAGAAGCTGATCATCAAGAATCCACTTAACTTTTTGATCATCGATTGTTTGATTCAGGGAGAAACGGAAGCGTTCTTTGTGATCAGGGATTCTTGGATCCATGGCCATTTGTAGATTGGGACTGGGTTGCTGGATTCTGATCACTGGTGTTTTTGTGGTCATTTGTTTGTTTGCTGTTGGCTCTGTGCCGGGAATGAACCATTCGTTGAATAGTGTGCATTTATTCTCTGTTGTTGGAGTCAGGCCGGTTTCTTTACAGATGGTTGCCTTAACCAGTTTGGGACTCAGGAATAAAGGTTTTGTTTGTTTATGTTGATTTAGTTCTGCAAATACAGATCTCAAAACATAGGCCGGGCCAGCTGATCCGGTGATCTTTTTCATGCTTTCCCGATCCATGTTGCCCATCCACACGCCGACGGTATAACGATAATTGAAGCCAATGGCCCAGGCATCCCGGTAATCATTTGATGTGCCCGTTTTTACCGCTGTCTGGATTGGGAAGTTTAATAATCCACTCGATCCAAATTCGCGGGTACGCGCTTGTGGATCGGAGAGAATATTTGCGATCAGAGATGTTGCCTCTTTTGTGAAAATATTTTCTTCAGTTCTATTTTCCTGAGTTGCTCTTTCTTTGCTAAAAACCAGAGGTTTATATTGACCATGTCTTGCTAACGTAGTGTAGGCCTGAACTAATTCGTAAAGCGTGATCTCGCCATTGCCCAACGCCAGTCCATCACCATAAATATCGGGGTGGTTTGTTAAGCTTTTTATTCCCAGTTTATGCAACGTCTTCAGGAATCTTCCTGTACCTACTTCCTGTAAAGTTTTGACGGCTGGAATATTCAGTGAGTTGCCTAAAGCTTCTCGTAGTGAGATTTTTCCGTAATGAATTCGGCTGTAGTTGTGATAAGTGTGTTGTCCAAAACCGACGGATTCACTCAGTGGTGAATCGTTGATCAGGGTTGCTGCGGTATAACCGTTTTCCAGTGCCAGAGTATAGAGCAGGGGTTTCAAAGTGGAGCCGGGTTGTCTTGGTGTGATAACGGCATCGATGGCGCTGCCGGGGTATTCTGGATCGCTGTCCCCGGCGACTACCCAGCTCAGGATTTCATTTGTTTTGTGATCAACGATCAGAACGGCGCCATTTTTTACGTTGCTGTTTTTTAGATCTTGCAGGCGTTGTTCGAGAATTTTCTGAGTTGAGTTTTGCAGACTCAGATCCAGCGTTGTTTGAATATTTCGGTTTGCTTGATCAGTTTTTTTGTAAATAAATTTTGCAAAGTGAGCTGCTTTGATTGATTGGTGATGCAGGTTGGGCAGGTTCGGATTGTTGGGCACATTATACTTCGCCCAACCTGTGGGTTTATTCATGGCTACAGCCAATCGTTCTACTGCTGACTCTGCGGCTTCGGGGTGTTTGATCGGATCCAGTCTTGATGGTGCTCTCACCAGGACGGCGAGTGTCATCATCTCCTGTTGATTCAGCGTTTCCAGATCACGATCAAAATAATACCTTGCAGCTTGTACGACTCCACGTCGCTGAGCAGAGTAGGGTACCTGGTTCATGTAAAATTCCAGGATCTCATTTTTACTGAATCGTTTTTCCAATTGTACGGCTTCCCAGCCTTCCAGCCAGCGTGTCCAGATTGTTCTTGATCGTGGATGCAACATTTTGATAGTTTGTTCGCTGATCGTGCTGGCCCCACGAACTTTGCCTACGGCTATGATGTTTTGCCAAACGGCATGTAGTCGTGCAGTCCAGTCTACGCCGTGATGATCATAAAACCGCTTGTCTTCTGAAATGATAAAGGCTTGTTGTAAGAACTCTGGGATCTCATACAAGCGAACAATATCATGCATGTTCCAGTGATTTTTATAAGTGATGGTGATCGGTTTCATGTGCCGATCCAGTAATTGAGGCTTGCTAACTGTCGATCCCGTAATATTTAAAGATTCAGGCACATCTAACATATCCTGACGGGTGAGAACTGTGAGGATAACAACGAATGTGATCAGTAATGCAGCGATCAATTTCATATCTATTCACTCACTTCCAATGTTGCTGGCAAGCTTCGACCATACACATCCGGGTCATACATTTCTTCACTTTTCGCAGGCAACACGGAGAAGGTGCCTGTTGCGATTGCCTGTGCGGTGTAGCTCAGGTGATAGTGACCGGGGTTGAGATAATCGGAGTAGAACCGAACCGAATCATGAAGTAGTTCCTGATGGTAAAAACTCGATCGTGTATCGCCCATTGACTGACCAAAATCCTGCCAGTCGTCTCTTTCAAACCAGAACGATCCGTCTGCGGCCTGAGTTTCTCCAGCTTCTGCATCCATGGTTGAGGCGGTTGCCAGATCACGATTGACGGGTTCCAGTCCGCCGGGAACCGGATCGTCGATCACGACATAATTACGAACCGCAGGCAGATGCACAAACAGATCCACTCTGACCAGTTCACCTCGTTTTATTTGCATGGGACTTTTCAGGATCTCCCATTTGTCATTCCTTTTGATGTTGTATTCACGGCGAATTTCTATCCCTGAATGAACCCGCTCAGCTTCGGTATCAAGCAAGGCATATTTCAGGCGGGTGGTGTAGTAAACTCGGCCAGCACCTTCTTTTTCGATTGAGACTGTGGCTTTACGACCGGGATCTTCTTCGTTGATCGCGTGGGTAAAGAACATGTTTGGATCACGTTTGTCATCAAATCTGGATGTGCCTAAGAGCTCATCATCAACTGTCGCTTTGACGATCATCGATGGTGACTCTGATTCGTAAACCTGACTGTATTCACGCAGGGCATTCATGCAGAACATATTTTCCTGTGTGTTCTCCCAGTGATCTCTTGCGCCGCGTCCCTGTGTAATCGCGCGAACGATTTTGAATGGTATATCACCCACCCGCTTTTTGCCTTCCTCTGTTGTTGCTGACTCTGTCAATGCGCTCAGGACAGAACATTGCGTTCGCATCGGGGTGGCCAGGATACGAGCATAATCTGAACTCAAA
>JALSSM010000470.1 GCA_026984275.1 Gammaproteobacteria bacterium | reverse complement strand
AGTCTCTATTAATTTGGTTGGAAAATTCCGGGTTGGTTAATGTTATAAACACAACGGGTCGATGATCCGATTCATCATCGAGTTGATTAACCTGTTTAATGACTTCGAGAACTTTACTGGACGTATTGATGAAAGGTACAGAAACATGGTCAAACTCAATAGAGTCAAATTGTGTTAATACTGCGTGACCAACCGTTTCAGAGGTTATGCCCGTTCCATCCGAGATGTAAAATACCGTTCGTTTCATGCTTTTGCCTTTGATATGATGAGTCAGTCAGTTAAATAACAGAGAGACAATGTATATGACAGATTATATTATAAATTTTAAACGATTAAACATGAATGATGTTGACCGCGTTGGTGGCAAAAATGCCTCCCTTGGTGAAATGATTTCCAACTTATCCGGAACGGGTGTCTTGGTACCCGGTGGGTTTGCAACGACGGCAGCAGCCTTTCTGGAATTTCTTTCCTACGATGGTCTCAAGGATCGTATCGATTCAGCATTGGACACTCTTGATGTCAATAATATCTCTGCATTGACTCAATGTGGCTCTGACATTCGTCAGTGGGTGTTAGAGGCTCCCTTCCCAGCAGAGTTAGAAAAAGCAATACGCCAAGGTTATGCAGAACTCGAAAATCAAGCCGGTGAGAATGTTTCTGTAGCTGTCCGATCATCAGCCACTGCCGAGGATTTGCCAGATGCTTCATTTGCTGGTCAACAGGAAACCTTCCTTAATGTTTGTGGTATAGAAAATGTCCTGCATCGAATCAAAGAAGTATTTGCATCACTTTATAATGATCGTGCCATTTCATATCGTGTTCACCAGGGTTTTGAACACAATCAGATAGCCTTATCTGCCGGCATACAACAAATGGTTCGCAGTGACCTTGCAGCCAGTGGTGTCATGTTCACACTTGATACAGAATCTGGTTTCAAGAATGCCGTTTTTATCACCTCTTCTTTTGGCTTGGGAGAATGTGTGGTACAAGGCTCTGTAAATCCTGATGAATTTTATGTTTATAAACCCAACCTGATTGCTGGCAGACCCTCGATCATCAAAAGGAACATGGGTAGTAAAGCAGAAAAAATGATCTTTAATGATCAACAAACTAACCCAACTACTGTGGTAGAAGTCCCACCCGCAGTAAGAAAAACATTTTCTATTTCTGATGAAGATGTCGTAATTCTTGCACAACATGCGCAAACCATTGAGAAACACTATGACTGCCCAATGGATATAGAATGGGGAAAAGATGGTAATAATGGCAAGATCTATATTCTGCAAGCTCGACCCGAAACGGTCAAAAGCCGGGATGAAGGTCAACATATAGAACGTTATCAACTACAAGAAAATTCGAACATTCTGGTTCAAGGACGTAGCATAGGCCAAAAGATTGGCAATGGCATCGTCCGTGTGATTAACAATGTCGATGACATGGATCAGCTGATCGAAGGCGAAGTACTGGTCACCGACATGACAGATCCAGACTGGGAGCCTGTGATGAAACGCGCCTCAGCTATCGTCACCAATCGTGGTGGTCGAACTTGCCATGCTGCCATTATTGCCAGAGAGTTGGGTGTGCCTGCCGTTGTCGGTTGTAATACTGCTACTAAAAGTCTTAGCTCAGGTCAGGAGGTCACAGTCTCCTGTGCCGAAGGTGACACTGGTCTTATTTATGAAGGTCTGCTTGATTATAAACTGACTAAAATTGAACTGGATTCAATGCCAGATATTCCACTCAAGGTCATGATGAATATTGGTAATCCTGAACGTGCTTTCGATTTTTCCAGCTATCCTAATCATGGTATTGGTCTCGCTCGTCTTGAATTTATTATAAATAAGATGATCGGTGTACATCCAAAAGCTTTACTGGAATATGAACAAATGCCACTAGAAATTCAAGAAAAAATTAAAGAAAGAATCGCAGGTTATTCTGATCCGGTTGAATACTTTGTAGAAAAGCTTAAAGAAGGCATTGCAACACTCGCCGCTGCGTTCGCACCAAACCCAATCATCGTTCGATTGTCTGATTTTAAATCTAACGAATATTACAATTTGCTGGGTGGTGATCAATTTGAACCACATGAAGAAAATCCAATGCTAGGTTTCCGCGGTGCTTCCCGTTATATTTCTGAAGATTTCAGGGAATGCTTCAAATTGGAATGTCAGGCATTACTAAAAGTGCGTGAAGATATGAATCTTACCAACGTCAAGATTATGGTACCTTTTGTACGTACCGTTGATGAAGCCGCACAGGTGATCCAATTACTGGAAAACAACGGCTTGAAACGCGGCGAGAATGGTTTGCGGATTATCATGATGTGTGAGCTACCGTCGAATGCTTTACTGGCAAAAGAGTTCCTTAAGTATTTTGATGGATTCTCGATCGGATCAAACGATTTGACCCAGCTTACGCTAGGAATGGATCGTGACTCAGGATTGATCGCCGAAAGTTTTGATGAACGTAATCCGGCTGTTAAAAAACTCATTAGCATGGCCATAAAAGCCTGTAAAGATGAAGGAAAATATGTTGGGATCTGTGGTCAAGGTCCCTCTGACCATCCTGACCTTGCTCAATGGTTAATGGAAGAAGGTATTGAGAGTGTCTCACTGAACCCCGACACTGTCATTGAAACATGGATACAACTAGCTGAAAAATTCTGATTCTAGTTAAACCAGATCCAGACTTTATTCATCTACTCTTTGTAGTAATAGTGCAATATTATAGATAGGGTGTTGGACCACAGCATTGTTAGCTGAATACTCTGGGGCGCGTTAAATATGTCGCGGCTGGTAATTAGGTATGTCTGGATACGTTATGACGCTTTCACAAAAAAAGGGGTTATGTGCACTTGAAAGCGCGAATGCCATAGCTTATGCGATGAAGATATCAAAAGACATGTCAATTGAGCAAACTATCCTGATCAACCTGTTCGGCCGTGGTGATAATGATGCTGATTTTGTTGCTAAAGGACTAAGCTTAATAGTATTTACTTAGCTATTAATAGCTGGAATTATTGGTAGATGATCGCTTTTTACTCTGATTTTGATCAATCGTATGATTACTTAGGCTCAAACTGGCGACACTGGAAAACGCTTCCAACTGATCCTGGTTTGCATCCCTCATCCATTCAAAGATTAACGTTTCTGAACTTGTCAAAATAACGCCGGAATGTTGCATACGCCTCGTGGCATTTTTACAGTGATCGAGGCTGCGCGAACCCACAGTATCAACCGAAGCAAACACTTCAAAACCTTTATGTTTCAAATGGAGTGCAGTTTGCAAAACACTAATATGTGCTTCGATACCTGAAAGAATAACCTGTTTACGACCAGATCGCAGAAGCGCCTGTAGAAACTCTTTTTCACCACAGCATGAAAAAGACTCTTTCTCGAAATAAGTCGTTTTTTCAGGAAGAAATTCCGTAATCTCTTCTACGATCTCACCTAGCAGATATGGGCTTTGTTTGCTGGCAATGACAGGAATATTTAAAATTCCTGCTACCTCAAGGATCATTTGAGTGTTTTCCATTATCCTTCCAATCGGTTTATCTGGCATGGCAGCAACAAGCTTCGATTGGATATCAATAATACAGAAAATACTGTCAGAAAGATTACAAAGTGTATTCATCGTTAAAACATTCCATTATTCATTGTTTGTTATTTATTTTTTAGATAAAGATCAGTAATTGATCCATCAATCATTTCAGCAGCAAAACCAAGTGTCTCAGATAAAGTCGGGTGTGGATGGATAGATAGTCCGATATCTTCTGTATCGGCCCCCATTTCCATTGCAAGCACAGCTTCAGCGATCAATTCACCCGCATTTGTGCCAACAATACCCGCACCAATCACTCTACCCGTCTCTTTGTCGCAGAGTAGTTTTGTCATACCCTCATTACGACCAATTGATAATGAACGACCACTGGCTGCCCAGGGGAAAGTACCTTTTTTGTATTTAATGCTTTGCTTTTTTGCTTCCTTTTCAGTAATCCCCATCCATGCAATTTCAGGATCAGTGTAAGCAACTGAAGGAATAGTCAGTGCATCAAATGAGGACTTATATCCACAGATCACCTCCGCTGCCACTTTACCATCATGAACTGCTTTATGAGCAAGCATCGGGTTACCAATAATGTCCCCAATAGCGAAGATGTTAGAAATATTGGTTCGCATTTGTTTATCAACGGAAATAAATCCAGTTTCATCAACGTTAATACCAGCAGAATCAGCATTGATAAGGTGACCATTTGGACAGCGACCAACAGCGACCAGCACCCGATCAAAAACCTCACTATCTGGTGCTTCTGTGCCTTCGAAAGAAACTTTTAAGCCTTTCATCTGACTTTCAATCTTGGTGACCCTGGTTGAAATCCAGATGTTTTCATATTGTTTTTTAATTCGATTATATAGCGGTCTGACAAGATCATTATCACAATCGGGGATAAGTTGATCCATCAACTCAACGATAAAAATTTTAGCACCTAAGGCATGATAGACCGTTGCCAGTTCAAGTCCGATAATTCCTCCGCCGATAATGAGCAGCTTTTTCGGAATCTCTTCAAGCTCCAGCGCGTCAGTTGAATCCATCAAACGTGGATCATCGTTAGGGAAAGTAGGGATTTTTGTGACTCGTGATCCAGCCGCAATAACAGCATGTTCGAAGTCAATGGATTGGACACCTTCTGATGTTTCGATTTCCATCGTGTTGGGAGAAATAAATTTTCCAGTACCCTGAATGACCGTTATTTTTCTCTGTTTTGCCAAACTTGCAAGCCCATCATTGAGTGTTTTTGTGATGCTCTGTTTCCAGCTTTTTATTTTTTTCAAATCTAGTTTTGGCTTACCAAAAACAATTCCATGCTCACGCATCTCATCAGCTTCATGGATCATGTATGCAGCATGCAGTAGTGCCTTCGATGGAATACAACCCACGTTCAAACAGACGCCACCAAGTACCGGATAACGCTCTACCAGGATCACTTTCTTACCTAAATCGGCAGCACGAAAAGCGGCGGTGTAGCCACCGGGTCCACCCCCAAGAACGACGACTTCCGCATCAAAGTCAGTCTCCGTCCGACTACTCGTAATTGAAGCAGGTACTGATTCACCCTGTTCAGTGGCAGGCTCTATTTCTGCCGTAGTTGGCTGTTTAGAAAACTCTTCGGTCGCAACACTATCAGTGGCGATAGTTTTAACCTTTGCAAGCAAGTCTCCCTGACTAAGCAGATCACCGACCTTTACCGCTACTTCTGTTACTTTACCTGTAACAGGGCTAGGAACATCCATGCTGGCTTTATCGCTTTCAAGCACAACGATGGTTTCGTCTACCTGTATATCGTCACCGACTCCCATCAATACTTCAATAACATCAATATCTTTAAAGTCACCGATATCGGGTAGAAGTATTTCGACTAAATCACTCATTATTTCTCCACCGATCACAATAAAAGACGGCGAATATCACTCAATAACTCGCATAACGTTCTGGTAAAACGTGCACCATCAGCTCCATCAATAACGCGATGATCATAGGTTAGATCTAGGGGTAACATGAGTCGGGGAACAAACTCTTCTCCATTCCAGACAGGTTTCATTTCTGATCTTGTCACTCCGAGAATGGCAACCTCAGGCGCATTCACAATCGGTGTGAATGATTTCCCGCCAATACCACCAAGACTGGAAATTGTCATGCAACCACCCTGCATATCATCAGGCATCAGTTTCCCATCGCGGGCTTTCTTACTCATTTCATTCAGATCTTCTGCAAGTTCATAAAGACTTTTTTTATCAACATCGTGTATGACAGGGACAACTAGCCCATTCGGTGTATCAACCGCAATTCCAATATGAAAATATTTCTTATAGAAAAGCGACTTCCCATCAACAGAAATTGATGAGTTGAATTGAGGAAACTGTTTAAGCGATGAGACTAAGGCTTTCATGATAAAAATAAGTCCCGTAACTTTAAGGCCTTTTTGTTCAGCTTCTTTTTTGAGTGATTTCCTGAAAGCCTCCATCTCTGTAACATCTGCCGCATCATGATGTGTCACCATTGGCAAATTTAACCAGTTGCGGGTCAGGAATTCCCCAGTCAGTTGTCTGATTTTGTTTAGAGGTTTTTCGTCTATTTCACCAAATTTTGCGAAGCCAGTTGCCGGTATCGGCGGAATGCCTTTACCACCTTGCAAGCCGTACACAACACCAGAAGATAAAGATTGATTAACGATGTTTTTGACGTCTTCTTTTAACAATCGTCCTTTTCGCCCAGTACCACTTTTTATCTGAGAGAGATCAACACCGAGTTCGCGTGCGAAACGTCGTACTGAGGGTGCTGCGTGTACATTTCCTACAGTTTTCCCTTCCGTTGATTCTGGTGTAGGCGTAAGTACAGGGGCTTCTGTTTTTGTTTCGGCATGTTCCGGTGTGGATGGTGTCGCGACTTCTTCAAACTTCGTTTCCAAATCAGGTTTTGTCGAAACCTCTGTCGGATTTATTACTGAACTTTTGTTGGTCGCATCATCAACTTCGACAATTGCGATTAAGTCACCCTGAGATAACTTATCACCTACCTTTACTTTTATTTCTTTAATTATTCCGGCAATTTCAGCAGGGATTTCCATACTGGCCTTGTCACTTTCCAGAACAATCATAGTCTGATCTTTTTCTATTTGATCACCGGTATTGACTGAAACTTCAATTAATTCAACATCAGAAAAATCTCCAATGTCAGGAACTTTTACTTCAAACAGATCACTCATCGTGTAAACACTCGTCTAAACTGACCAGGGATTTGGTGCGTCAGGATCAATATTGTATTTAGCAATGGCAATGTCTACTTTATTGGCATCGAATTCACCGACATCGACCAGACTCTTCAAAGACGCTATGACAACATGGTAACGATTTACTTCAAAGAACCTCCGCAGATTTTCTCGTGTATCTGATCGACCAAAGCCATCTGTTCCTAACACCGTATAAGGTTGCTTGATGAAAGGCCTTATTTGCTCAGCAAACAAACGGACGTAATCAGTAGACGCAACAACCGGTCCTTTTATATTTTCAAGACAGCGTTCCACATGAGATTTACGTGGTTTCTCTATCGGATGCAGACGATTCCAGCGTTCACATTCCTGACCATCACGTGCCAGTTCAGTCAGGCTTGGGCAACTCCATAAATCGGCCTCAATATCCCAGTCTTTCTTGAGTAACTCAGCTGCAGCGATCATTTCTCGGAAAATCACACCACTGCCTAGTAACTGTACATGAGATGCTTTTGATCGTGATCCTTTTTTGAAAGAATACATTCCCTTAAGAATATCCTGCTCAACACCTTTCGGCATTTTCGGGTGTGCATGGTTTTCGTTCATCAGAGTGATGTAATAAAAAATATCTTCCTGATCAACATACATTCGGCGAAGTCCATCCTGAATAATCACAGCCAGCTCATAAGAAAAAGTCGGATCATATGAAACACAATTAGGAACTGCAGCTGACCATATATGACTATGGCCATCTTCATGTTGCAGGCCTTCGCCATTCAGGGTCGTACGGCCAGCAGTCCCACCCAATAAAAATCCGCGTGTTCTTTGGTCAGCCGCTGCCCAAATCAGATCACCTACTCGTTGAAAACCAAACATGGAATAAAAAATATAAAAAGGAATCATCGGTACGCCATGAGTGGAGTATGAAGTGCCTGCTGCAATCCAGTCACACAAACCGCCTGCTTCGTTAATTCCTTCCTGTAGAACCTGCCCATGTTTATCTTCTTTATAGAACATCAACTGATCGGCGTCCTGTGGTGTATAAAGCTGTCCGACCTGTGACCAGATCCCCAGTTGCCGGAACATCCCTTCCATTCCGAAAGTGCGAGATTCATCTGGCACGATTGGTACGATACGCTTACCGATATTTTTATCTTTGACAAGAATATTCAGTAACCGGACAAAGGCCATGGTAGTTGATATTTCACGACTCTCGGCAGTTGCTGATAATAACGGTTTGAAATCTGACAGTGTTGGAACATCAAGTGAAGCTGCTTTCATACGTCGAGAAGACAGGAATCCACCTAATGCTTCCCGTCGCTTTTGCATGTACTCTTTTTCAGGGCTTCCTTCTTCAAAAGTCAGATACGGATAGTTTTCGATTTCTTCATCTTTGACCGGTAACTCGTATCGGTTACGTAGGTGCAGAAGTGATTCACGACTCATGGTTTTCTGCTGGTGAGAGATATTTTGCGCCTCTCCTGAGCGACCCATACCATACCCTTTGATCGTTTTCGCCAGAACAACTGTTGGCTGCCCTTTGTGCTCAGCTGCCGCCTTAAATGCTGTATAAATTTTATGTGGATCATGTCCACCCCGGTTCAACTGCCAGATGTCATGATCTGACCAGTCAGCAACCAGACACTGCAGCTCTGGTGTATTAAACAAGTGTTCCCTTACATAAGCACCATCTTTCGATTTGTAAGTCTGAAACTCTCCATCAACTACTTCCATCAGACGCTTTATTAGAATCTGTTCTTTGTCTCGTGCAAATAAAGCATCCCAATGACGTCCCCAAACCAGCTTGATCACATTCCAGCCAGCACCTCTAAAAACAGCCTCCAGCTCCTGAATAATCTTGCCATTGCCACGCACAGGCCCATCGAGACGTTGCAGGTTACAGTTAACGATGAAAATTAGGTTATCCAGTTTTTCCCGACCGGCGATATCAATTGCACCAAGTGATTCAGGCTCATCAGTTTCACCATCTCCAAGGAATGCCCAGACTTTTCGTCCGGTAGTATCCGCCAGTCCACGATCACGCAGATACAACATGAAACGCGCCTGATAAATAGCCATGATTGGGCCAAGCCCCATCGAAACAGTAGGAAATTGCCAAAACTCAGGCATCAACCAGGGATGTGGATAGGACGACAGCCCGTTGCCATCAACTTCCTGACGAAAATTATCCATTTGTTCTTCCGATAAGCGATCGAGCATAAATGCTCTGGCATAAACGCCAGGTGACGAATGTCCCTGTATAAAAATTAGATCACGTTCATTTTTTTCAGTGGCAGCTCGCCAGAAATGATTGTAACCAACATCGTACAGCGTCGCCGCTGAAGCGAAACTTGATATGTGACCACCGACATTAGTGTTCCTGTTCGCACGTAATACCATCATTATTGCATTCCAACGCACAAATGAACGGATCTTTCTTTCGATGGCGTGATCGCCAGGAAAAACCGGCTGTTGTGATACCGGGATCGTGTTGATATAAGCTGTGTTGGCACTGAAGGGAATATCACTTCCCGATTGTCGTGCAACATCCAGTAATTTTTCAATAATAAAATGGGCTCTCTCATTACCATCGGCATCGAGAACAGCTTTTAGTGACTCAATCCATTCAGTTGTTTCGATCGGATCAATATCATCAGATTTTTTATGACCATTACTCATTATCTATGCCTTTCATCTAAACAGATATGAAAACCAAACCCTAACTTTAGTAAAAATCGATACTGCAACTTTGCTATTAGAAATCAGTCCTAATCTCGCAAACCGAAGAACATGGAAAAGGCCGAAAACCACTTTCGTGGTTAATCGGCCTGCTGTTAACAGTGAGAAGATGCTTTAGAGAAATAAAGATATTGTTGATACCGAACCAATAGATTGAATACCGTGACATATTATATTTTGATAACATCGATAATTATGAATGGATTCTCAACGATTATTATTTTCAATATAAAACTTACCCTCTCATAATCTTGAGGAGCACATATTATGCCAATAATGCCTTATCCTTAAGCTGCTGATTTTTAGTTGTTTTACTAACTAAGTTATTTCTTGATAACTTTTAATTAATGTTATGGTAACTTTGGGCATTTTATTACTGATCAGATAATGAGAAAGTTGTTTACCGTTGCTGGATAGTCATGAAAGAGTTCTATCCAGTGCTGTACATAATTTCCGGATTTCATTAGCGGTATTAAAGTGAGCAAGACTAATACGTAAAACACCTTCATTTGGGTTAATCCCCATAGCTTTCAGGCAACGCCATGCATAAAAACTACCCGATTGTACAGCGATGTTTAGTGCAGCAAGTTTTTCAGCCACATCTCTGGGATGCCATTTTTTAATTCTGAATGACCAGGTTGGTGATCGGTAATGAATGTCTGTTTCTGAAGAACCAATCAGTTTGAGTAAAGGTTGTTGACCAACATAATCCATCCACAGAGAAGCCAGACTGGTTTCATGTTTTCTGATCAATTTGTGAAGACTTGTCAATCGCTGATGAAAACCTTCTTCGTCCTGATCGAAATGCCATCGGTACAAAGTATCAAAATAATCCACCAGACCATTCAATGAGGCAACTTCTTCATGATTAACCAGTCCGGGATTAAGTGCGATACGTAAAAAATTAGGTGATCCCGGTTGTCGATATCGTTCATATAACTCAGGCATAAATTCCAGAGACTGATTTTCCAGATGAGAATGTAGATCTTTTTGGACATACATTAAGCCCAGATGTGGGCCAAAAGTTTTATATAAACTAAGCACGTAGATATCTGCACCAAGAGTTTTAACATCGACCTCATGATGAGGCGCATAAGAAACGCCATCGACCAATAGCCAGGCTCCGGCCGTGTGTACCATACCGGCAACCACAGAAATATCATTAACTGTGCCTATAATATTTGAACTATGTGGCATACAAACCAGTCGCGTTTGTTTGCTTAATAGTTTTTCGAGATCCTCTAACACAAGTTGGCCTGTTTGCGGATCAATTTCCCATTCAATTATCTTGATTCCGAATTCACTTAAACGCCGCCACGGACTTATATTTGACTCATGATCCTGGTTAGTTACAACTATCTCATCACCTGCTTTAAAATCGTTTCGCAAGGCCATTGAAAGAAGATAAAGATTCATTGTGGTGCAGTGACCTATTACAATTTCATCTTCTTCGGCATTCACCATTTCGGCCATTTTTATAGTCGCATCAAGAATCATTTTCGTTCCTGCCTGCGATGAGGAATAAGGCCCATAGGGCTGAACTTTTGTTTTGATCATGAAGTTGTCGAGATGATCGATCAGCTGCTTCGGCACATAAGTCCCTCCCGCATTTTCTAAAAATACCAATGCCCGACCCTGTTCATCTTCGAAGGTCGGAAACTGGTTCCGTACAAATTCAACATCCCACTCGTTTTTTGCCATACGCTTTTAGTTCCTTTTTTAATTTCGTCGTACAAAATACTTTCGAAAATATCGTGATGTTCAGGGTGAATTATAGTGTTACTAATTCTCTATCTTAAAAAAGTTTACGCCAAACTATAAATTGTTCTGTTATTATTTTACGCTTAAGTATTTATTTAATTTATCATCTATTGCCATGAAAATGGATAGCTTTGAAAAATGACTGATCAACCAATAGAAAATAGCATGCCAATTACCGTTGTTATCTCTCGACGCGTCAAAAAAGGCAAAGAAAAAGCCTTCGAGAAGTTGAGTACAAAAATGACAGAAGCTGCTGCTCGATTCCCAGGTCATCAAGGAGCGGTTTTTTTACGCCCTGGCTCACCCTCTGATCCTGAATATCGTATCATTTTTAAATTTGATAACCGTGAACATCTTGATGCATGGCTTGCTTCTGATGAGCGCGAAGGTTGGCTGAAAGACATTGAGAGTCAGTTAGAAAAACCAAGTGCGATGGAAGTAATGCCAGGGTTAGTCCCCTGGTTTTCTCTACCGGGTCAGAATCCCGTTCAACCACCGCTTAAATATAAAATGGCGATCGTTACCTGGTTGGCAATATTCCCTACTGTCAGTTTCATCTTCTGGTTATTCGGTGAGAGATTATTAACCCTGCCCTTGTTACTACGCACATCAATCATGACAGCTTTCATCGTAATATTGATGACTTACATTATCATGCCGCAATTTACGCGTTGGTTTTCTTTCTGGTTATTTCCAAAACAAGATCGGGATGTTCGTTAAAGGAATATCCTTCTTAAAAGTAATTTATCGACTGGTAGATCCAAAATAAAAGGGTGCTAACAACAAGCATCTGCACAGTGTAACCTGCATTCCATTTCATGATCTCAGTTCCACGAATACCGAAACATCCGTGCAATGCCATGTTCAAACCAGATAAGGGGCTAACCGAGATCCCAATACCCCATGCAAAGATAAAAACCAGTCCCAGAAGATTCGGATCAATTTGCATTGATTTTAACCAGATACCAGCAATTGCAATACTGATCACAGGATGCACTCCTATTAGCGCCAGTGTCACCATGACGATCAACAAGCTGGCCATCTGTAATACCCCAAAGTTTTCTATTACCAAAATCTGGTCAAAAGAAAGTGATAGATTTCTTAGGCCAACTGCCAATACCCCTGCTGATAAAAAAAGGGCTAACTCATTTACCATTGCAGGCAGAGCACGACTGATATGATGATCGATAGATACCAAGGCTGTCTTTGGAGTAGTGACAGCAAGCGTTATTAGTGACATGACAATGGATAAAGAGGTGATCACGACAAGTATTGATATCTGGGGAAAATAATAGTGGAAGAATAAGACAAAGATCGCCAGTAGTGCCGGCACCCACAAGCTCGAATAATGGATTGGATATCCTTCAAATTTTTCCAGATGATTCTTTTGATCCGCTGATAAAGATATTATAGTGATCATCAGTCCAGCTATAGCCAATGGTATCCCCATGATCAGCAACTTGCCAATCGAAGCACCTGGTGAATACGTTAAGGCTGTTGCCATGGCAGCAAAAAAAGGTGACCAGAAGGCTGCAGCACCAAATGACCGCGTTAATAATATTGATAACTCACGATCTGGCTTTTCTCTGAAATTAAGTCGTTCGGCCACGATCATGATTGCGGAGAGGTTAATCACGGCAGAGAAAAAATGCGTCCCGATTAAGGTTCTTATAAAAGCATTTTTCCCTGTTGGAGATACATCACCTTTTTCTGTGGCAGGTAAAGTAATTAATCGCAAAAAACTAACTCCTACCAACATGGATAAAAGTAATTGATTCTGACTGAGAATTTGACCGAGATCGGGGATGGCTCCCCTTTTCCATGCCCAAAGTAAACAAACAATCCCTGTCATCGTTAAGATAAAATTCTGGATCAAGTGCTGTTTGCCAAGATCCTTCAGCAGTAAACCAAGGGCTATCCAACCACATATACCTGTGAGAATAATTGGCACGGTAGGAAATAACCTATCCAACACAGAGAATAGAAGCATACCGATTAACAAATAACCAGCCAGCCGATATCTGCTACATTTCATTAAACCTGGTTTAGATCGTAAGTGAGTAGCGTACTAATTGCTCGGGTATAGGGAGCATCAACACCAAGTTGTTCGCAACGTTCCAAAACCACACCGCAGATCTCATCAATTTCCAGAGGCCGATGGCGTTCTCTGTCTATTAACATTGAAGGTTTGATTGAATCGAATGTACTAATCAGATCAAACATTTCGCTTATATCATCCGGGCTAAGAAAGATGCCATCACCTCTGGCTGCTATTCCAGTTTCCTGCATCATCTCCATCACTAATCGTGATAATGGTTCATCCTTTAAAATTGTTCCGGTTCTTCTATGAACTAATGCGGCAAGGGCATTGATGCCATTATTGATCACCAGCTTTTTCCACAACTGCAAACGGATATCATCAGACTGCTCTGTTGGAATTCCAGCTGCGTTAAAAGACTTTTCAAGTTTTGAGATAAACCCCATTCGAGAATCTGAGGAGTCTGTTACTTCAGAAGATGGCCAACAACCTATCATCGTCTCGGCGGAACCTATTGCAGAAATTTTACCTGGGCTCTCGATATTTGCTCCAATACGTCTTGTTAATCCCCCAATTACCTTTTCTTTACCAAGATATTCTGCGAGATGAGTTTCATTATCAACACCATTTTGTAAAGAAACAAAAAAGGGCCATTTCTTTGCGGAGTTGATCCACTGCTTACATTGTTCAGCTATATCAGCAGTGACCATCGCTTTGACAGTAACAAGAACGACATCAACGATTTCCGGATCAATGTCTGAGAAAAGTTGTTCTGTATTAGTGGCATTGACAGGGTTATCAAATGAGAAATCTGGGTGTTCAATAACCAAACTTTCTTTGTTCAGTGCATGAAGATGATCACCACGCGCTACAAACGTTACCTGATGATCAGCTTCAAGGAGCCTTGCACCAAAATAACAACCAATCCCCCCAGCACCAAGAATGATGATATTCATAACTGATGATAATGATTCTGAAAACAGAATGTCATATTAATATAAAAAATGGCCGGGCAGTTACTTACCCGGCCAAAAAAGATCTCACTCAGAAATTAGGAGAGTCTTAGTGAGTCATGAAAATCGTTTGTTGCCGATTTTGCAGTTGATGGATCTTCGCCAAGTTCTGAACAAAAAGCATCAATCGCAGCATCGGCCAGAGGAACCCATTTATTGATCCAACCCTGTATGACTTCTTTATTACCTTCGTTTTCCAACGCCATTGCTACTAAAACTGAAGACCAACGTCTATGGCGTTCTGCATCACGCATTTGAGCCTGAGTTAGCAAGCCAAGCAAAGTATCGTTATTGTCACGAGCTGTATTCCCGAACTGCACAAGTACGGCTTCTTCAATGGCGGGTTTTGCTACAAGATTTATTGCAACAAAGGCTTCAGCCCAGTCCCATGCAACCAATGCTTTTTCCATTAATTCACGAAAACCCTGCCAGGCGGGATCATTTTCCCAGATCTCTCTTTCTTTCTCAGCAAAGCCAGCATCGGGATAAGCATTGGCAAGCTCTCGAGTACGATAAGCAGTATGTGTCAACCAGCGTAGGCTATCCGCCGTCTGGTAAGTTGCACAATTTGTAATAGTGCTCGCAGGTGCCATTTGGGCTATGTAGGCTGATCCAAGCTGTAATGTATGAAACAGATATCGCCCGGGCGTATAAAAACGCAATAGCTGTGAAATCCAGTTATCATCAAGCATCTGGTCATGTCCCCGCTTATCAAACTGATCAAACAAGCTATTTACGTAAGTTTCCTGACCATCCTGAAGAATGTTATAGGTTCGATAGATCAATTGCTCCGGATCACGAAATTTATCCCAATTTTCATATTGCAAAGGACTTTCATTACGGTATTTTCTATACCATTTCGACATCTTGATATCCGGATCAAGTTCCCACGGATTGTCAGGATTATTCGTATGGTAATGAAGATTAGTGGATACGATCTCATATTCACTAGGTCTTCTACGATTACCAGCTAGATGTGACCAGGTTTTTAACGGTTTTAATGGTTCTGGTTGTTGCTCTGACATAAACTTCTCCTACAAATATTTTCTTCGTTTCAATTACAATTCTTTGTCGAAATAGAAACGGACACGATCAGAATTAGCATCTATCTGACCTGAAAAGGAACTGAGGTTGATCTCGATCTCCTGCATCTGAAAAGCTCTCCCCAGACACTCTTCCATAGACTCCCTGGTCAATATCAATTCGTTTTCTGCCGAGATTCGTAAATAAGCAACCTTGTCATCAACCGTAATTTCTTTACCAGGGTTATCCATCTCTGCTGCTTCAGCAGCAGCCTGAGCAACATCACCCGCCCTCATTACCGGTCCAACACGATTATTATTGATCGCATCTCCTGCATTACCTGTAGCCATTATATTTTCCTCTTAGTTTGAAATACCTTGCTAAATTAATAACGATGGTTTCCAAATTTTAATCGTCTCAATTGATCAAGACTGTCTTTATGACACTAGCTATGTGATTTAAATGGCTCTATACCGTCTACGTTGACATAAACGTCATCGCCTTCAATCTTCACCGGGTATTCCGAGATCTGACAATCGTCCGGATTAATACCTTTACCAGTATTGCAATCGAACTGCCATAGATGAGCCTTGCAGGTCAGTACTTTACCGTCAAACTCACCCTCCACCAGCTCAATCTCCTGATGAGGACACATTGCCTGGAAGGCTTTTATCTCACCTCCATCAATGCCAGCTAATAGCACAGTTGTGCCTTCAGATGTGTCAAACGTTTCCATGTCGCCTTCCCAGACATCGTCCAGGGTGCATATTTTTTCAAAAGCCATACTTTATACTTACCTATTCGTCCATAAATAAAATATCAAGTGTTTCCGTTGGACGAAGCCCGGCTTCCTCAACCTTCATGTCTCTGGGAAATATTATGCCGTTTTCATGATGACGTACACGTAAAATCTTCCCTGGTTGGGGATGAACACGCCGATTGACTGAATGATACGCACACTTTTCTGCCACCTGATCCATTGAGTCCTCAGTATCAACAGGTACAAGTTGAATCACAAAATCGCATTCAAAATTGGAATGTATTGGAAATAAAGCCATTCTTTTCTTACCTCTTTATAATAAGCATATTTGTTGGTCAGGCTGCAGAATCTACTTTCTGTTTATATGCCTCTAACCATTCGTAGTTATGTGCATCATCACCTATTTCTCCTGGTTCCAATCCCATATAAATAAGAGCACCTGCCAGATCTGCAGGCTGGATTTCTCCAGCCAGAAAACGATCAATTAAAGACATGTGCTTTTTGTATCGTTCAGGATCTTGCTGAAAACACCAGCGATCAGGTTCGGAACCAAAATGGTACAATCTTCCCTCATATTCATACTGATAATCCTTAACATTCCAGCCATTACCCGGTGTACCAACGATGGGTAATTGCGACATATTACAAACTAGCGGGAGCGTTTCAGGACCCGTGAGTTCAGGTTTACCATTTAAAAGGTTATCAACAATAACATCCCAACATTGACCCCATGTGTCGTTCCACCCAGGGTACTTTTCTTCCAGCCATTCACGTTCTTCAGGTGTGACACCAGCTGCTGGATTCCACCAGACCGTGGGGCGCCAGTACCAGACACCCAGATGCATACCGTGATGTGTTTCATCCAAAGCCCGAATAAACTCGTCCCAATACCATGGTTTGTCCAGTCCCATATCCAATAGCTGTCGCTCAAACTGTGCAACAATCCATTCCAGCATAAATTCTTTGAACGATTGTTTTCTTGCTTCCAGCGGTGTGTAGTAATCGAGAATAGGACCTGAAAGTACTGAAAATAATTTCCATGCTCGCCAGATCGCTGCATCAACTAACGCTTGTGCTTCTTCTTTTTTGCCATTCTCAATCAGAATTTTTAAGGAAGGCCCACCTTGTTGAGCGTGACGTGATTCATCTGTCTGGATGCTTGAAATCAAACTGGCAAATGTGTGATCACCCGCTTCAGCGGCATCAGCCGCAAGTCCCAGAAACTGCATATTGGTAAATCCAGTTTCGAAAGCAAAGGTCAGCATAATCGAAACCGCGACAGCATCCCGGGTTGCAGTGACGTCGTCAAAGAATGAGCGAGCTGCAATTGCTGCCCAATCATTCGAATGATAGGCTTTATGTGCCCAGTCCCATTGACGGCTACGCTGTGTATTCGCGTGAGGGAAAAACAGCTGAAGCTGACAATGTCGATTCTCATCCATCATACCGAAGACGGCCATATTTCGATTGCCCGGTGCCTTGGCAAAACGAGCCATGCGACCCTCTGCTGTTACCGCAAGATATTCAGCCAGTGCGATAGCTCCGTAATGAGCAATCATGGTGCTTACCCAGCCAGGATCGGCTCGATCGACGAATGCATCTCTTTCCAACGCAGCTTTTACTGAGTATGCACCCGAGTCTTTTTCACGTTGTGTTGTGACGTACTCCGGATAGGTAACCTTGTAAGGCTCATCATAGGTTTCCCATGCTTCCATCGGAATACCTCTTCCGCCACTCATTTCTTCTGGAAACAACTCTTCTTCCGAAACGTATTTTGGTGTCCAGTTAGTGGTACGTGTTAAATCGTACCAATCTTCTCGTTTTAAGTGTGCCATCCTTTGATCTCCTGATAATCTTTCTCTTAATTACTTGCCGAGTTCTTTTGCTGTCTTCCCAGCAATCCCGAACTGTGTCTTTGGTACTTCATTAATGATGACCCGTACCGCTTCAATCGGGGCACCGAGTGATTCACAGATCGCTTCTGTGACTTTCTCGATTAGCAATGCTTTTTTTGCATCATCTCTTCCTTCCATAATATTGATAGTTGCTATTGGCATACTTTTAAACCTCTACTCTACAAATCTCATCGTTATACTACTCAGATCCTGGTAACGCACACAGATAGAATCACCTGGCTCAACACCAACCGCAGCGGTAATTCCACCTGTCATAATAAAGGTGCCCGCCGGGATTACCTCATCCCTTTCAGCCAGCATGTTTGCTAACATCGCAACACTGGCAGCCGGATGTCCAAGTACCGCCGCACCCGCGCCGAGCTCGACGACCTCACCATTTTTCTCCATCACCACACCTAGTGTTTTCAGATCCAGCTCATCGACAGATCGCATACGACCGCCGGTCACAAAACGAGTGGAAGAAGCATTGTCTGCAACCACACTTTTCAAATCGAATTTGAAATCACGATAACGTGAATCGATTATTTCAACTGCAGGAACGACAAAATCTGTTGCTGCCAGAACATTGCCGATATGACAACCAGGGCCACTGAGTTCAGCTTTCGTTACAAAAGCAACTTCCGCTTCGACTTTGGGATGAATCATTTCTGAAATTTTGATTTCTGCACCGTCAGGAAGACTGAAATAATCGGCAAGGAATCCATAGATAGGCACATCGACACCCATCTGTTTCATTTTTGCAGTAGAAGTTAAACCCATTTTCATACCACAGATCTTATTCCCACGGGCTTCTTTACGACGGCGGATTTCCCATTGAATGTCATAACATTCTTCCCAGGTTATCTCCGGATAATCATCAGTAATTTTCAATACGTCCTGCACATTAAGCTCTGCGTTTTCCAGATGCTCCGCCAATTTTTCTATCGTTGCTCGATCTAAACTCACTGTTTATTCTCCCCTGCTCTTAGGCGGATTTCTTTTTCATTTCAAGTGCAACGTCTTCGATCATATCTTCCTGACCACCAACTGCACCCATTCGTCCAAGTTCCATCAATATCGCCCTTGAAGAAACACCATGTTTTTTCTCTGCGCGTTTGGCATGCAGTAAAAAGGACGAATAAACACCGGCATATCCCAGTGTTAATGAATCACGATCGATACGAGTAGGTGTTGTCATCATCGGTAAGGCGATATCTTCTGCCACGTTCATAATCTTATCGACATTGACATTCGTTTCCACGCCCATTCGATCACAAACTGCGGCAAATACTTCCAAAGGGGTATTGCCTGCACCGGCACCAAAGCCTGCTACCGAGCCATCAATGCGAGTTGCACCGGCTTCAACCGCAGCTAATGAATTAGCAATACCCATCGCCAGGTTGTGATGTCCATGAAAACCAATCTCAATGTCGTCTGGAAGTTCATCCCGCAAAAGGCCAATACGTGCTGTGACATCATCAGGTAAAAGATAACCGGCTGAATCCGTTGTATAAATGCAATTGGCACCATATCCAGCCATTAGTTTAGCCTGTTCAAGCAGGCCTTCAGGGCTATTCATGTGTGCCATCATCAGAAAGCCAACGGTATCCAGCCCCAGTTCACGGCCTTTTTTGATGTGCTGTTCGGAAACATCTGCTTCTGTGCAGTGTGTAGCGACTCGGATAGTCGAAATCCCACAGTCAGCGGCCATGATCAAATCCTCTACTGTACCCAGACCAGGAAGCAGCAATGCGGAGACCTTGGCGTTTTTCATTTTTGGAATAACTGCTTTCAGATATTCTTCGTTGGTATGTTTGCCAAACCCGTAATTAACTGATGATCCACCGAGGCCATCGCCATGTGTCACTTCGATTAAGGCCATACCGGCATCATCAAGTGAAGTTGCCAATAAAACCATGTCATCAAGTGAAAACTGGTGGCTGACAGAATGCATGCCGTCACGAAGCGCGTTGTCGTGCAATCTTATTTTTTTACCTTTGATATCCATTGTCTTCTCCTATGCGCCAAGCTTCTTAAGAACCAGTGTGCCGCTTTCAATTTCTTCGGCAAACATCTCGGCTGTTCTGGCTGCTGCCGCCGTCATGATATCGAGATTACCGGCGTATTTCGGTAGATAATCGCCAAGACCTTCAACTTCCATAAACACACTGACGCGGTTGCCATCAAATACCGGACCATTTTTCAATTTATAACCCGGCACATATTTTTGTACTTCTTTAAGCATCTCGTGCACTGATTTTGTAATCGCTTCCCGATCAGGTTCTATCTCAGTCAGACAATGAACCGTATCACGCATAATCAATGGTGGCTCTGCCGGGTTTAAAATAATGATAGCTTTGCCTTTTTTAGCTCCGCCGACTTTCTCAACAGCGACCGCTGTTGTCTGCGTGAACTCATCAATGTTTTTTCGTGTTCCCGGCCCAGCTGATTTTGAAGCCACAGTAGCGACAATCTCGCCATATTCAACTGACTGTATACGACTTACAGCTGCAACCATCGGGATGGTCGCCTGACCGCCACACGTCACCATATTGACATTCATTTCCTGCTCACCGATATGATCTTTCAGATTAACGGGTGGCACACAAAATGGGCCAATGGCTGCCGGTGTCAGATCAATCACCAGTACACCTTGTTCTTGTAATTTTTTGTTATTTTCCTCGTGCACATAAGCAGATGTTGCATCAAATGCGATCTGAATATTATCTTCTTCAATATGTGGAACCAGACCATCTACACCTTCATGCGTGGTTTTCAAGCCTGCTTCTCGTGCTTTGAGTAAACCGTCAGAATTCGGATCAATACCGACCATCCAGACAGGGTTAAGATTTGGGCTACGTTGTAACTTTGCCATCAAGTCGGTGCCGATATTGCCAGAACCAATCATTGCACAATTAATTGCCATTATTATTTATCCTGTAATTTATTTGTTTTACACAAAACGCACTGAAACGGATCCAATACCACCGATACTAACGCGCATATTGTCACCCTCTTCAGCATTGACCATCGCACACAAAGCACCCGACAGGATCACTTCGCCTGCTTTTAAGGTCACGCCTAAAGAGCCCATGGTATTAGCTAGCCATGTCATTGCATTGACTGGTGAGCCAAGAGCTGCAGCACCAGCACCTGTATGCATTAGCTCACCATTTTTTTCCAGAGTCAGGCCACACACACCCAGATCGACTTTTCGCGGGTCAACGGCAGTTCCACCTAGCACGAGATAGCCACAGGAGGCATTGTCAGCCACGGTATCTTGTATCTTGATTTTCCAGTCTGTAATTCTTGAATCGACAATTTCAAAACACGGCATGACTGCTTCTGTTGCACGGAGAATATCAGCATTGGTTAGTCCAGGACCACATAAATCATGTTTGAGTAGAAATGCAATCTCACCCTCAGCTTTTGGCTGAATCATTTTTTCGGAAACAGGAATATCTTCACCTTCGGAATAAACCATATCAGTTAACAAATAGCCAAAATCAGGTTGATAGACATTAAGCATGTTCATAACAGCTTTACTGGTAACACCAATTTTTTTGCCCACGACACTCTCACCAGCTTCCATCCGTCTGGCAATCATCTGA
>JALSSM010000469.1 GCA_026984275.1 Gammaproteobacteria bacterium | reverse complement strand
AGGCTTCCTCGATCGTGACCTCAGGAGATCGCTCAGTAATCGGATCGATGGTTTTACGGCTGATCAGAGCTTCATAAAGCTCATCACCATATTGTTTAATTTTATCTTGTTCCATATTGTCCTACAGTTTGATACAAATATTTGAAAGTTCAGTGTAAAACTCTAAAGAGTAATGACCGCCTTCACGACCAACACCTGATTGTTTAGCACCGCCAAAAGGTGTTCTCAGATCACGCAGGAACCAGCTATTGACCCAGCAGATTCCTGATTCCATCTGTGCAGCAACACGATGTGCTCGCGACACATTATCAGTCCACACTGCTGAGGCCAGACCATAAGGCGTATCATTAGCCATGCGGATCACTTCTTCCTCATCATCGAAAGCTGTGATATGGCAGCAAGGGCCAAAGATCTCTTCAGTTACGACGGTTGAATCTTCTGAAAGTCCTGTCCAGATTGTTGGTTGTACCCAGCTACCGCCATTCATCTCACCTGGCATATCAGGAATACCACCACCAGTAACAACAGTGGCTCCTTCATCGACGGCTTTCTTGTAGAAACTCAAAACCTTTTCTTTATGATTTGCGCTGATCAATGGCCCCATATTGGTCGTCGGATCTTTTGGATCGCCCAGTTTTAATGCTTCTGCACCTTCTTTTAATTTCTGTACAAACTCATCAAAAATTGATCGCTCTACATACATGCGCTCTGTGCCCAGGCAAACCTGTCCGCAGTTAGCGAATACAGAACGCATGGTTCCTTCGATCGCCTTATCCATATCGCAATCGGCAAAAACAATGCCGGGGTTTTTTCCACCCAGTTCCAATGAACAGTCTCGAACACCAATCGCAGCAGCCCCTGCAATTCTGTGTCCTGTTTCAGTTGAGCCTGTGAACGTAATGGCATCAACAGACGGGTTTGTGATCAGCGCGTTCCCTACCTGGGCACCAGGTCCCAATACCACATTGAAAACCCCGGCTGGTACACCCGCATCATTCATGACTTCACCTAGCAAGCTGGTTGTCAAATTAGTATCTTCTGAGGGTTTAACAACAACAGTATTACCACAAGCCAGTGCAGGCCCTACCTTCCAGGTCATTAATAATAACGGCAAGTTCCATGGGCCAATTACAGCGATAACACCTTTTGGTTTGCGTACAGTGTAATTTAATGCACCGGTTCCATCAGGCGTTGGCATATGAAATGCCTCATCGGCTGCATTTTTGATCGTATCTGCGAAAATCTTGAAATTTGCTGCACCTCTAGGAATGTCAATATGTCTGGCGAGCGAATAAGGTTTACCAGTATCAAGACATTCGGCCTCAAGAAACTCATCAAACCTTGCATTAATTCCATCGGCCACTTTGTACAGAATGTTAACTCGTTCCTGAATGTCCATCTTGCCCCATGAACCATTCAAGGCATCGTCAGCTGCTGACACAGCATCCGCAACATCTTGATCACTGGCTACGCTGTATTGCGCGACAACTTTACCCGTTGTGGGATCAACAACATCATCCAGCTTTCCTGAGCTTACAAACTCACCATTTATAAAATTTTTAATCTCTCTCATGTTTTTGATCTTTCTCAATTCTTATCTAATGACAAGGCATCAATGCCTGCCTGTGCACATTCACTGTCCTGTTCTTCACTACCACCAGACACACCGATAGCACCGATCAACTCCTTACCTTCAAAAATCGGCAATCCACCACCAAAAGTAACGACCCTGGGTCGCGCAACGATCCCGGCCTGTAGTTGTTTATTCCCTTCAAGAACTTCCTTCCACTGTAGGGTCGGCAGTCCAAAACCTGCCGATGTATAGGCTTTGTCTTTGGCAATGTCGAGTGAAGGCAAAAATGAATTGTTCATGCGCAAGAAAGCCATTTCTACTGCTGACGAATCAACAACGGAAACATTAATACCAATGCCTAATTCTTTGGCTTTTTCAACAGCTGCCAATACAGCAGTACTGGCAGCTTCTGTTGTGATCGATTTTTTACTTACACTCATGACCATTTATGATGTCACCCCCATAAAACTATCAACCAATTGGCGAGAGTGATAGAAGATTGCCTGTCCAACATTGCTGGCTTCCCAGGTCAATACCGGACTATCGGGGTAACGATAGCTATCTTCGGCAAACACTTCATTACGATTACCTGATGGATCGAAATAATAGATCGTCATACCACGAGTCAGACCATGGCGAGTAGGCCCCACATCCAATGGAATATCTTTCATGGAGATAATATCTGCTGCTCGTAATACCTGTTCCCAGGAACCCAACAGGAAAGAAGCATGGTGTAACTTGCCAGGTTCTTCTGATCGGATAAAGGCAATATCATGCGCCTTTGTACTACACGACAAGAAAGCTGCAACCTGCACATCACCATCAACGATTTGTTCGGTTAATTCAAACTCCAAAGCTTCTGTGAATAAGCGGATATTTTCATCATGATCAACTCCATATAACAGGCAATGATCAAAACGAATCGCCTTCATCCCTTTGATGTCCTCTGGCCAGGGTGCGGGATTGAGTGTAGGGAGACCATTACCAACCTGCTCCTTCTCAGCATAAAGCTCGAAGGTATGACCACTTGGTGCGGTAAACCTTATACGTTCGCCACAGCCATTCAATTCACCAGCAGCAACTCTTTTTGTATCGATACCAAAGTTTTTTACATTTGATTCAAAACGCCACAGATCCTGTTCGGTTCGAACCTTAAAAGCCATGTGATCCATGCCTGCTCGATCAGAAGGTTCTAAGACAACCGAGAACTTATCCTGCTCATCCCAGCATTTTAAATACACACGCCCATGATCATCACGATCTGTTTCGATTAATCCCATATTATCGCAATAATGGGTAACGGCTTCTTCCATATCCATCACGCGCAATTGCACATGCCCGGGTCTTAAAATACCTGTCATAGCCATATTAATTCTCCTCTTATATTCTTATCTCATTTTTAAAAGAGCTGAATAATTAATACTTTTTCAGCTGTTCTTCATTTGATTGCGAGTAACCGCCTTATTTAAATGTCCAACTACCTGCAAAGAAATATCAGATAAAGGGAATACTCTGCAGGCTAGCACAACTCCCTCTTCTTCTTCAGGCTCCGTCACATGTTCCCTGCTCATTATTTTTGTTTGATAATCACCTGATATAATCTTAACCTTACAAACACCACAGCCTCCACTTCTACAACCTACCGGTATTCCTTTCCTGGCCAGTTGAATCATCCCTGCCAGTAAATGTTGTTTTCCACGGCAAGTATATTTTTCATTCGTATCAGTAATCGTGACAGTGTGGATCATTGATAATCAAATATTCCTGAACAAGGGACTTTTCTTTTTTTCTTCCTCACCATCAGCAGCTGTTAAAAATTTCTCCATGAACATGTCTTTTTCGAATAACCGTCCACGCATGAGTGTTGTAATACAGGCATCAATCATTGGTGGTGGGCCACACATATAGGCTTTGTGACCTTCAAACTTGCCATCAAAGACCTTGTTTGCTACGTCATTAACAAAACCCCTATACCCTTGCCAATCTGAACCTTCATGTTCGGCTGAAAGCACCGGAATATAAGTGAAGAAATCATGCTCTCTATCCAACTCTTCAAAAAGTCCTCGATAATAAATCTCATCCTGATTCCGAGCGCCATAAATCAGGGTCATTGGTCGGTTATCACCCTTTTCAATCAGATCAAGAATCATCGATTTTGGGCTGGACAGACCTGAACCACCGGCAAGAAAAATAAGAGGCTCTGGTGCTGATTCTCTGACGAAGAAATGTCCATAAGGTCCACTGAAAGTCATTTCATCACCCACTTTCAGGTCATTGTGTAAATATTTTGTACCTTCACCGCCTTCGATCAGCGCAACATTTAACTCCACCAGGTGTTTTTCGGAGCTGGGACTGGCTATCGAAAAAGGCCGTGGTGAACCTTCAAGACCTGGAATATTCAGATTGACATATTGTCCGGCTTGAAAATCGATTTCGTTACCTTCCAACGCGAGAAAGATACCTTTTATTCTAGGTGAGAGATCTTCTATTTTTGCAACAACCGCCGTGTAATCTTCAACCGGAATATTTTTTGCGTCTGGCTCTTCTTCAACATCAGCTTCAATCACCAGATCAGACTCAGGTATCGCACAGCAGGTAAGACACTTACCATCTTCCCGCTCGAAATCCATCAGTGCAAATGGAGAGGCTTCTTCACCAATTTCAACGTCACCTTCAAGAACATCAACCTTGCAGGTACCACACAGTCCATGACCACAGGCATGTGGCAAATAGACACCTTGTCTTAATGCCGCATCAAGGATTGTTTGATCATCTTCAACATCAACCGTGATACCTAAAGGTTCAATAGTGACCTCAAAACTCATTTTCTATAATCTCGTTCCATTAAACCCCATCAAACCCGGTGTTTTAAACCGGATCAGTGATTTATGTCCAACACCATTTTCATTGAGAGATTTATCCATTGCGGGGCTAATACTTTCACCATCCAAAACCCATTCAACAGCGTCCCAATCGATTTTTTCAAAATCAGGATGGTAACCAAACACAGATGGCATCACTTCTGAGACCAGTGCCTGGAAAGGCATTTCCGGTGGTAGTGGAAATGCTTGCGCGGCTGAAAAAATCAAATGATCATCCCAACCAACATAAACGAGTTGATTACCATGAAAATTTTCGACTTTATCTCGAACCAGATCGATATAACCATCTCTAGCATTGATTGCCATTCTCTACTCCTGTTTGTTCACAAATTAATGAGTGGATCATTGTTTCTTTACCCAGCTTTAGTTTCTTTTTTATCTTCGCCATGCCATTCCTGCCAGCGTTGATCATCCTGAGACCCCGCATAATCACCACCATCTTCGGGCATAAACTTATACCATTTGAGTACATCTGGGACTGTCGGTCCACCACAATTACCCTGAAAAATCTGATGCACAGGTAACCAGGCCTGAGTATATTTCTCAGGTTCATTTTCAAAAATATCCTTACAACCATCTGAACAAAAATGATATTTGTCACCCTTAAATTCTGTTACACGGTAACTGGTTGCCATGGGATCAGCCTGTACTTCAGTAAATATCATCGGAATTTGACAGGTCTGACATAATTGAGGAAGCGCCTGGAGAAACCTCGACTCACCCGCCTTCTCCATTTTGGCCCATTGTTCGAAACGTGGGCGATAAAATTGATCGAAAGTATCTGGATATTTCTCAGACAACCATTCCATTTTTTCTTCACTTGGCAAGAACGTATGGAAACCTGTTGCATGTCCCAACAGACAAAAGACAGACCAGACCTGATGACTCAGATGATCGGCTTCAGCTGTCGCCAATTCATGGTATTTAGGCATCTTAAGTCCATAACGTGATAAATCCTCAAATAAG
>JALSSM010000468.1 GCA_026984275.1 Gammaproteobacteria bacterium | reverse complement strand
ATAAGTCCATTATTAATTTCTGAGCTTAACCACCTGCGACAGGCGGCCAGATAGCTAAAACATCCTCATCTTTAAATACTGGTTTATCTCTATCTTCTGGCAAAACATAAACACCATTAATCATGACTAGATGAGCCAGTTTCCGAGGAATGTTAAAACGGTCAATCAAGTCATGAGGTGTCTCTTCGTCACTAAGATCCATAATGAAGCTGTCTTGCTTTGAGAATTCCGCAGGTAAATATTCACGTAAAGAAACGAAAAGTTTTATTTTAATTTTCATAGATTGGAATAAGTATTAATTAAAAAACGGGCATCATGTTGCCATATGCCCATCATGAATCCTCTGCTGGTAGAGGGTATTCTAAATAATTATTGAGGTAGTTTATAACAGTAAGTATTTTTTAAATGGTCAGAAAATTCCTTCTACAATAATTTATCTACCTCGTCTTATGCGATCAGCCAAATCTTGGATTAAAACCGACGGCCTGAGTACTGGCCAAATAAGCTTCCATAATCTGGGTTGGATCTTCCATCAATTTTTCCTTCCATTTTCCTAAGCGAGTTTTGCTCTGGATCAGACCCCGTAATACACCGACATGTTGTGTCAGACCTAGACTAGTTGCACCTACCAGAACATCTTCTTCGAATTGCAGGTTCATGTAACGATATCTTTCTTCATTCAGTAATTCAGCAGAATCACCGTCTGTGGCACCCATCCATAAACCAAAAGAACTGGAAATCAAACCTAAAGTATCAAGCACATTCATATTGACACTGCCTGGGTGGACGGCATTTTTGAACCCGGCCATGTTTTTTGCGGCCAGCACACCGTGCTCTGTCGCCGTTGGCTGTATCGCTTGAACTGTATATTCGCCCGTAGAAAAATCTTTGCCCTGAGCAACATCACCAGCAGCATAAATATCTGCAACACTCGACTGCATATGGCGATCAATAAGAATACCGAAATCTGTATTGATTCCACTGCCTTCAAGGAAGGCAATACTAGAGCGTACACCGGTCGCTGAAACAACAAGATCAGCTTCTATGGCATCTCCATTGTTAAGTACAACCCTCAGTGGATTCTCACTATTACCTTCTTCTATCGCTTTCACCATTGTCGAAGTATGAACATTTACGCCCTGTTTAATACACCAGCTTTTTATCATATTGCCAGCAATGTCATTCATCATTCTGGGCACCATGCGATCTTCCATTTCTACCACAGTAAGTTCGGCACCACTCTTGGCCAGGGCTTCTAATATGATGCAGCCAATAAAACCAGCTCCCATCAAAACAACCTTAGCACCCGGAATTGCTTTTTCAGCGATATTACGTCCATCTTCCAACGTCCAGCAATTATGAATGCCTGGAAGATCCATCCCTGGGATCGGCGGTGAAACCGCATGCGAACCCGTTGCAACAAGCAACTTGTCATAAGAAACTGGCCCACTTTTCTCTAGCGACAGATTGTGGCTATCTGGTTCAACCTTAGTCACTTTATCTTGAACTATCTTTATCTTTTTCGATACAAAGTGATTTTTGTCTTTCCGTAAGTGAGTCCCCTCTTCCGGTATTTGTTTGATCAGATAGTAAGGGAGCGCCATCCTCGAATAGGGTGCTTCGGGTTCTTCTCCAATCAAGCTTATTTCAGACTCAGGATCAAGTTTTCTCAGAGATTCTGCAGCAACGACGCCAGCAGGGCCTGCGCCAATAATTACGTGATGCATGACATTTCTCCTGTTTTAAAGGCCGAGACGAGAGAGTGTTTCTTGTGTAGGAACACCGTCCGCCGTCCATCCTCTTAGCTCATAATATTCTGGTAACATCTGATCAAGATTAGCAACCAGACCTTTGGCCGGGCCCGTTTTAGCTGCTTCCTTCAGAAGTCGCTTGGGTAATGTATCATCCGCTCCTGTCAAGCCAGCATCCATATTAAATTTACGTTCCAAGTTCCAGATACGTTCACCTGTTTCCACAAGCTTTTCAGCACTCCAGTCACCTTCACAAGCCGCATCAATTTGTGGAGCAATATCTTCTAAGCCCCAAGCAAAGGTCGTGAAAACACAAATACCGGCAGAATCAACTGCAGCAGTCACATCCTGAAAAGCTTTAACCAACCCAGCTTTACCTTCTGTTGCTAACGGATCAGTTTTCTCGGGTACCCCAAGAATTTCTGAAGAAACGGTATACCCACGTAAATGACAAGCACCACGATTTGATGTGGCGTAACCAAGACCCATTCCCTGAATTCCACGTGGATCATAAGCAGGAAATTCTTGCCCTTTGACCGTCATTGAGAGATCTGGAT
Organism: Gammaproteobacteria bacterium; assembly: GCA_026984275.1. GTDB lineage: Bacteria > Pseudomonadota > Gammaproteobacteria > CAJXQU01 > CAJXQU01 > CAJXQU01. Next base: position 3,790 of record JALSSM010000468.1, on the reverse strand, counting down.
GACCATACTTTTCGCATAGCCGCTTTGAACCAAGTCCGATTTCGAGCCCAAAATCCTCACCTTTTGCCGTGAGCTCAGCTAGTTTAACCAGTACCTCTGCAGACCCAAATTTTAATTCGATTCCTCCCGTGTCATCTTTAGTAATAGCACCAATCTCGTATAGTTCCATTGCTGCAGCTACCGTTGAACCAAAGGTAATTGGATCCATACCATCTTCATTACACAAAAAGTTTACATAGGTCAAAGCATCCAGATCATCAGTTTCTGTATCAGAACCTAATGCCCATGCAGCTTCATACTCCAGTCCACCTGAATTACCCCAGTACTCTGGCTTATTATGGATAGAAAAATGACCCTGGTCGATCGTTGAGATTCGACCACAGGCTATAGTGCATCCAAAACAGGCTGCATTCGTTGTTAAATTAGCTTTACCATCGCTTTCACGGGGCTCATGCATCGCTTCACCAGAAATTTTACTGGCTCCTTCGAACTGAACTTCTCTCATATTGCTGGTTGGCATTGCACCGGACTCATTGATGACATTCATCAAGACCTGAGTTCCGTAAGTCGGAAGCCCCTCACCTGTCACACCGTTGTCTGCAAGAACGGCTTTGGCAGCCGTAGTTGCCTGTATAAAACGGGCTGGATCCTTGACATTACCAACCCCTTTCGTACCACGCACAGCAACCGCTTTCAGATTCTTCGAGGCCATAACCGTTCCAACGCCTGAACGTCCTGCAGCTCGATGAAGATCATTCATGACGGCAGCAAACAAACAACCTTTTTCGGCGGATCTTCCTACGCAAGCTATACGCATGAGTGGATCCTGATGTTTCGCATGGATCATCTCATCTGTTTCCCAGGCTGATTTACCCCAGAGATCATCGGCAGAAACTAATTTTGTATTTTCATTTTCGACTAACAAATAGACAGGCCCAGGTGATTTACCTTCAAAGATGATCATGTCCCAACCTGCATTCTTCATTTCAGCACCGATAAAGCCACCAGAGTTAGAACAGGCAATGGCACCTGTTAGTGGGCTTTTCGTGATCACTGAATACCGACCACCTGTGGAGGCCATCGTGCCTGTTAAAGGCCCCGTGGCCATAATCATTACATTTTCTGGTGACAATGCATCACATTTAGGATCAATTTCTTCAACCAGATATTTAGTTGCTAAACCACGTTGACCAAGATACTTGCTAGCCCAGTCCATATTCAAAGGCTCTTCTTTGCAGGTACCTTCTGTTAAGTTGACGCGTAATACTTTTTGAGTCCAAGCCATGATAGTGATCTCCTATAAATGGGCTGAATTTATGTGGTTTTCCGGGCGTGCATCCGCATGCGATCCAGACCTGTATGGTCAGCATCTACGTAGGTGATCGCATCCGTAGGACAGGCTTCTGCACATTTAGGATCGCCACCACATAAATCACATTTAATAACTGTGCCTGAATCTGTGTTGTAGTTAACCGTACCAAAAGGACAGGCAATCGTACAAACCTTACAGCCAACACAGATATCATCGATAACCTCTTTGGCTCCGGTTGCCTCATTGATCACAATGGCATCTACCGGACAGGCATGCATGCACCATGCTTCGGTACATTGGGTGCAGGTATAAGGGACGAATTGCCCCTCATCATGGAAGGTAAAAATTTTGATACGGGATTTTGAAGGATTAAAAACACCTTCAGCTTCGTAGGAGCAGGCCATTTCACATTGCAGGCAACCTGTGCATTTCTCGGGTTCTATCTGTAGTGCTTTGAGCATCAGAAACCTCCTCTGAATTTAAATGCTGGAGTTATTATTTTTCTGCTTACCTTTACGTAAATCTGGTCTGATTATGCCTTAATATTTTTCACTTGACCATACTGCTCAGCAATATTTGTCTGGGAGAGTATCAGAGATTTTTTATGATCTTGAAGGTGTCATCAGCTTGAACAACATTGAATGACATCAGTACTTATTCATGTAAGTAAATTATTAATAAAAATCCAGGTAAAGCTGAGAGGTTATTCGTATTCTTTAACTAGGGATAACATTTCCTGCAATGTTTTGTCGATATCCTTTCGTTTGTATTTAAGAATTTCAATATGTTCTTTTATATTATCAATGATAACTTTGGATTGAAATTTTTTTTTATTATCAGATTCGTATAGGTCAAGCATTTCAGCAATTTCTGCAAGACTAAATCCCAAGCGCTTACCTCTAAGGATGAATGACAATCGTTCTCGATCAGATTGAGAATAAATTCGTCTTTGTCCTTCCTTCTTAGGTGAAATAAGAGCTTTTGCCTCATAAAAACGGAGGGTCCTTGTGGTAACATTAAAATCTGAAGCTAGCTCATTAATTGAGAATGTAATTTCTGCATCCATAAGTATGGGGGGCTATTTTCTTCAGGAAATTATTAGATAACTATACCGTTATTCTATTGTTTTGGAGTGGGGAATAACTCCTAGTAATAGATGATCACTTTACCTTAACGTAACTCTTGTGTCAATAAAGTTAGCAAACCACATGTCTTAATTTCAGGGGGAACCTCTGATCAATTCATCCATAAATCATTTGCCTAGAGCAAATGATCGTGTAATCCCAAAGGGGTGGATCTCAGGGATGAGATGAACAATTTTGTCATAGAACGACAGTATCGTGGTGAACGATACTGAACAACGCTTGCTTTGGTCCAAAGGCTGAGAACATGGATAGCCCGAGTAACAACTAAAATACAATTTTCTTTTTTCACAAAATGCATACTATTATCACTTGCAATCAATACGCTATCCTATGTAACTTTTAGTATCTGAAAAAAAATAACATATGAACTGTAGTTCTAGGAGATCCTTCTAAGGTGTAGAGGTGCACAGACTTTTTCTGGCAGGAAGTGCTAATAACAGGAACTGGCATATCATTTTGAGATTATTACTGATACTTTATATATATACGAAAGACATGAACCACTGGATACATCACTCAGAAGATGCCATTACTTATCTGGAAGGTTCGGAAAGATAAAAGTAAATATGGCCCGTTTATTTTCACCTCTTGACATTCGATCAGTACATTTCAAAAATCGCATTTTTGTTTCACCCATGTGTATGTACTCTGCTGAAGATGGCAAGGTCAATGATTGGCATTTCACCCATGCAGCAACACGTGCGATTGGTGGTGCGGCATTATTTATTGTTGAAGCAACTGCAATCAGCCCTGGAGGCCGGATAAGCTTTGGTGATGCCGGTCTTTGGAACGATCAGCAGATAGATTCGTTTTCCAGACTCGCTCGAACGATCACAAAAAATGGTGCTGTTGCCGGGATACAGTTAGCGCATGCCGGACGTAAAGCATCCTGTGCTCGCCCCTGGGAAGGAGGGTATCAACTTAAATTAGATAAAAATGGTTGGGAGACGATCGCACCAAGTTCTATTCCTTTTAAAGACACAGATCGGCAACCCAAAGAGTTATCTCCTAACGGAATAAACAAGATCATTGATGACTTTGTCAGTGCCGCAGAAAGAGCACAGAAAGCTGGGTTTAAAGTTCTCGAAATACATATGGCACATGGTTATTTGCTACACAGTTTTTTATCACCTGTCAGTAACCACCGTAAAGATGAGTATGGTGCCTCTTTTAAAAACCGTATCAGATTACCAATGCGAGTTGCCAAATCGGTTCGAGAAGTCTGGCCTGATGACCTGCCCCTGTTTGTGCGATTATCGACGACAGACTATCTGGAAAACGGCTGGGATATTCAGCAATCAATCTTATTTGCAAAAGAACTAAGAATGCTTGG
>JALSSM010000467.1 GCA_026984275.1 Gammaproteobacteria bacterium | reverse complement strand
ATATTCTGATAAATTTGCGACAATTGAATACCATAAGAATAATGACCATATCCGTTTCACGATCACTGATATGGGTGAAGGCTTTGATTGGGAAAATTATCTCGAGATCTCAATTGACAGAATTGGAGACAATCATGGGCGTGGTATTGCCATGTCAAAGATCTTAAGTTTCGACACGATTGAATACCTTGGTAAAGGAAATAAAGTAACAGCGACTATTAACCTGGGACGTTCTATTTCCACGGATATAGAACTGGAACAAGTGGAAACAGTATAAAACTGGAAGAAATTATCCAATATTATGTAAGCTGCTTTAAATCCACATCCTTCAGGAATTCCGTTATGATATTTCCAGATGAAATTACTCATTCGAAATTTCTTTTTTATTTTATCATTGCTATTGAATTCGTCATTCGTGATCGCGGGCGAAGCCAGGATTGCAGCGGCGGCAAGCCTTACATTCGTTCTGGAAGAAATTACAGATCAGTTCTATAAAGAAACAGGCCATCGTATTAAAATTAGTTATGCCTCATCTGGCACGCTAACACGACAAATCGAACAGGGTGCTCCCTTCGAGCTTTTTCTTTCTGCTGATGAGTCTTATATCGATAGACTGATCCAGCAACAGCTTACTTCTGATCAAAATGCCTCTGGGACGATCTATGCAGTAGGAAAATTGGCTATTTTCAATTCTTCTGATCAGACTCAACACATCACATCTGATCTTTCTTCTCTTGGAAAATCCCTCAAAGAAAAAAAGATCAAGCACTTCTCTATTCCGGATCCTGAGCTGGCTCCTTATGGTCGTATAGCAAAACAGGCTCTGGAAACATCAGGGCTTTGGGGGGGGATTTCTCCCTTCTTAATCACCGGAGAGAATGCTTCTCAGGCGGCCATGTTTGTTAGCACAGGTTCTGTTGACGGGGCATTGCTACCACTTTCTCTTGCAATGATTCTGGAAAAGAAGGGTCTGGGAAATTATCAGTTGGTTGCAGAGGATCTTTATCAACCACTGAAACAACGCATGGTTCTGTTAAAAAATACTGGCAAGATCACTCAGTCTTTTTATGAGTATCTCCTTCAACCCTCTGCCCAAAAGATATTTAACAAACATGGCTTCGGAACAGTAAATTACTAGTTATGGACTGGCCAGCCTTTTTTTTATCATTACGCCTTGCAGCAATCACCATGATCATCCTTCTGTTTATCGGACTTTTGATCGCAAGATTCCTGGCCTGGAGACAATTTCGTGGCAAAGCGTTAATCGAAGCACTCGTTGCCCTGCCACTGGTTTTACCACCCACTGTTCTGGGGTTTTATTTATTATCTTTCCTCGGGAAAAACTCATGGTTTGGACATCTTTATGAACAGATGACCGGCGATACGCTGGTCTTTTCATTCTCAGGCCTTTTAATAGCCTCACTCATCTATAGTCTACCTTTTGCTGTTCAGCCCATGCTTCGAGCCTTCGAAGCCATACCGAAAAAACTCAGGGAAGCCGCCTGGTGCAGTGGACTCAATCGCTGGCAAACATTTTATAAAATTGAACTGCCACTTGCATGGTCAGGTATTTTATCGGGTATGGTGCTGGCTTTTGCACATACCCTGGGTGAATTTGGGGTCGTCCTGATGATCGGTGGCAATATCCCGGGTAAAACCCGTACCCTGTCGATCGCAATTTTTGATCGGGTTCAGGCATTTGATGATCAGTCTGCACAGATCATGTCACTAGTCTTACTGATCTTTGCTTTTGTCACCATCAGTCTGGTTTTTCTTCTTAATAAGCGCAATTCATGAAAAGTTTAATCGTCCAACTGGAAAACAGAAAAGGCATTCCTCTGGATCTGAATTTTGAATGTGAAGCTGGAAAAGTATTGGCCCTGGTTGGGCCTTCGGGTAGTGGGAAAAGTACTATCTTGCGCAGTATTGCTGGCTTATTCAAAACGGAGCGAGGCTTCATAAAATGTCACGATCAAGTCTGGTTCAAGAGTGATCAGCGTATTTTTGTTGCCCCTCAACAACGCCATGTCGGCATCGTTTTTCAAAACTATGCGCTGTTTCCTCATCTGAATGTCCGAAAAAATATTGAAATCGGCATGGATGCAACGTGTGTTTCTTCACTTGAGGATCTACTTTCCATGGTAAATCTTCAAGGACTGGAAAACCGTATGCCGTCCACACTCTCCGGAGGTCAACAACAACGTGTCGCACTGGCAAGAGCACTGGCCAGGGAACCCAAGGTTTTATTGCTGGATGAGCCATTTTCGGCGGTTGATCAGGTGACAAGAAGAAAACTACGTCTGGAATTACTGGAACTGATCCGCAAACTGAATATCCCGATCATTCTTGTCACCCACGACCTGGATGAGGCAGCGATGTTAGGGGACAGGCTCTGTGTATTACATAACGGAACAGGGTTACAAACAGGCACACCCGATGATGTGTTAAGGGCACCAGCGACGGCTGTTGTTGCCCGGTTGATGGATATTAGAAATCTGTTTGAAGGTGAACTTGTCGATCAGGATCAAGAAAAAAATACATCAGTTATTTTATGGGAGGATATTAAATTTGAAGCACCGTTTCAGCGCCAGATCCAGAAGGGCTCCAAAATTAACTGGAGTATTCCGGCCGACAAAGTTTTGCTACACCGACGGGTTAATCCATCCAGAGGCGTGCGTGAAAATCCTGTATCCGGTCAGATCATCGAACTGGTCACCATCAGTGGTATCAGCAATGTCATTATTGCTCTTGATTCCGATCAGCGGGTAAAACTTCACATGGATCTTCCACCTCATGTCGTGGAAAGAAATGCTCTTAAAGTCGGAGAAAAGATCAGTGTGTCATTACTCAAGGACGCGCTCCATTTAATGGATTATTCCCATTCAAGCTCACGATAAGCTCGACTCACCGCTCTCTGGTTCAGGTGCTCAAACAATAGCCAGTTATCTTTCTCTGATTGCGCAACGGACTTAACAGCATCACCCAGGAAAACACCATCAGCGATCGCTTTACGGGTTTCATCGATCAATATCTTAAAATACTGTTGTTGTGGTTCCATCGCGGCGGGCCAGGGAGCGCTCGGAGGGCCATGCCCGGGAACAACTCGTGCGAAGTTCTGATCATGTAACTTATCCATCAATGCGAACCAGCCCAACAACGACCCATCCAATGAAGGTATTCGTTCCATAAACAAAAGATCAGCCAACCATAATGACTTTGTTTTTTCATCAAGGATAGTTAGATCAGCAGAGCTGTGAGCCTTAGGGTTCGCTGTTAATAAAAGCTTGCGATTACCCAGATCTAATTCCATTGTGTCTTCAACCAGCACATCAGGGCCGATAATCAGATCAACTGTTGGATTTTCTCCCAGGTCGGCACCAAACTCTTCCAGGAAAAACTCACGGTTCTGAAGGATTGCTTCAGCCAGATTTTTATGGCCAATGTACTTCGGGTTATCCTGCTTGAAAACATGATTACCCAGAATATGATCAAAGTGCACATGACTGTTGATCACATAGCAGATCGGTTTATCCGTTTTATTTTTTATTGCTTTACGTAACTTTTCACCAATCGCCAGAGAACCACCCGTGTCGATCACAGCCACACAATCATCACCGATAATAAAACCGATATTGGCAATATTGTCATGACCCTCTTGATCAATTTCAACATGCACTCCCCGATGTACATAAAAACCATCGGCCACTTCTGTGAGATTAAAATCTTTTGCAATATCCTGAGTTTCTTCTTTGGTTGCAGATATGGCAGGTTTGGACTCAACTTGCTCATTTCCTGAATCACAGGCTGCCAAAAAGAATAAACAAAAAATATAATAAAAAATTTTCATAAGACAGATCTCTCAATCAGAACCTGGTAGTGTAGTAAGACAATGATGTTTGAAAATTGTTCATCAGGCAATCGATTCCTTCAAACTCATTCTATATTACCAGAAGATTCAACCATCAAAGGTGATCATGTCAAAATTCGATGTAGTGAACACCCATGAATTTCCAATAGAGATTCTGAATGATCAACACCTGATCATCGGCCTATGTCTGCCACTAATAATAATTGTTTTAATCCTGCATTCATAATGTTGCAAACTGTTTCAGAGCGTGAGAATCTACACGTCACACAGTTTAGCGTCAATCCAGGGTAGCCCCGATATGAAAATCCAGAATATACTCGAAGCCATTGGTAATACACCTCATGTACGATTAAACAAACTCTTTGATGCGAACGTTGAGGTGTGGATGAAACTAGAACGATCCAACCCGGCCGCCAGCATCAAAGACCGTATTGCACTGGCGATGGTCGAGGATGCCGAGCAAAAAGGCCTGCTCAAACAGGGCTCCGTGATCATTGAACCGACTTCCGGAAATACGGGCATTGGACTGGCCATGGTTGCAGCGGTTAAAGGCTATCGCCTGGTTCTGGTAATGCCGGAGTCCATGTCACTTGAACGTCGCCGATATATGAGCGCCCTTGGTGCAGAACTGGAACTTACACCACGCGAAAAAGGCATGCCCGGCGCGATCGCCAGAGCAGAAGAACTGGTTTCTGAAAATACAGGCAGCTGGATGCCAACCCAGTTCAGCAACCCTGCCAATGTGACAATCCACAGAGAAACAACAGCAAAAGAAATCCTTGTCGATTTTCCTGAAGGACTGGATTATATGATCACCGGTGTCGGTACCGGTGGACACATTACAGGTTGTGCAGAAACCTTAAAAGTTGCATGGCCAGATCTGAAAGTCATTGCTGTGGAACCAGAAGCTTCACCTGTAATCAGTGGTGGAAAACCAGCTCCTCACATGATCCAGGGGATTGGTGCCGGATTTATTCCAGACAATCTGAATACTGATCTACTGGATGACGTTATCCAGATCTCAAACCCTGCCGCTTTTGACTTCGCCCGTCGATGTGCAAAACAGGAAGGCGTTTTTGTGGGAATTTCTACCGGTGCGTCACTGGCTGCAATCAACAAAAAACTGGATGAAATCCCTGAAGGAAGTCGTATCCTGACTTTCGCTTATGATACGGGTGAACGTTATTTGTCTGTCGAAGGTTTATTTGGATAGACCAACCACCTTCCTGATCCTTTCCTCAAACTGGAGTGCCTTGAAAAGGTTGTCAAAAGATACTCAGGTTTCAGCCGATAACCATCATGAGTATCTGAAAATTTTTTCGGAAAAAAAACCAATTTCATAAAAGACAAAGGATTGCATGATCATGAAACAGAAAACATCAAAGCTCGGCATGAGAAACTTCTCGGCATTATTACTACTGGCGAGTTTAAGTACCGGGATCTGTACTACTTCACAAGCGAAAACTCTCATTTGCCATATCCCTCCTGGTAATCCGGCGAATGCCCACCTGCTCAATGTTGCTGATGCCTCTGTTAATGCACACCTCGACCATGGTGATGTTGTCGGGGCATGCCCGGCAAGTGTCGGTGCTGGAGCTGGTCCCATTGTTTTACAGGGAATTAATTTTACCGTTTGTGATGATAGAGCAGGTGAAACAGGGCGAACGGTTCAAGTAAAGAATAATGGCAACCTCAAATCGCAAGATATTCAATGTAATTAATCAGATGAAATTAATTAAAAACAGAACTAATAAAATTAAAAGATTAAACTCAGGGTTTACCCTGGTTGAACTGATGATCACTGTTTCCATAGTTGGCATCCTGGCTTCTTTTGCTATTCCTTCATTTAACGAAATGATCGCAAATAACAGGCTATCTGCCTTGTCTAATGATCTCATTACCGATCTCTATACAGCACGCAGTGAGGCGATTAAGAAAAATATTCCTGTCACCATCTGTTCCAGTACAGATCAGGCAAGCTGCGCAAATTCAACCAACTGGGGCACAGGCTGGATAATTTTTAAGGATGTGGGTGTGCCGGGTGTTGTCGATGGTGTTGATGAAATTCTATTCATACACCAACCTCCCAATAATAGACTCACTTTAACCAGTGACAGGGCATTCGGACGTTTTCTGCCATCCGGATTTTCAACTTAACCTATTACTTAATTTTATTCACTTTCTGGCTGGGGATTAAAAACAGCATTAGAACCAGCTTACTTAAATAATGAAACAAACTCGCCA
>JALSSM010000466.1 GCA_026984275.1 Gammaproteobacteria bacterium | reverse complement strand
GTCATCGTGGTAAAGCACTCAGGGAGTTGGCACGTCAGCTAAATGTCTGAAATTCCTCTTAGTCTCTATGTTCATTTTCCCTGGTGTATTCAAAAATGTCCTTACTGTGATTTTAATTCACATGCCATCAAAGGTTCTATCCCGGAAAAAAATTATCTTGATGCATTATTAGCGGATCTAAATGGTGATTTGCCTCTCATTTCAGGACGACCGATCAGTAGTCTCTTTTTTGGTGGTGGAACGCCGAGCCTGATCAGTGGAGCGGGTATGGATTATTTTCTGACACAGCTTGATCAGAAATTAACCCTGATTCCTGATATCGAGATTACGTTGGAAGCGAATCCCGGAACAGTCGATTCTGATCATTTTGCACATTATAAAAAGGTTGGTATCAATCGTTTGTCGATCGGTGTTCAAAGTTTTCGTGATCAGCAATTAAAAGAGCTGGGGCGAATACATTCTGCTGATGAGGCCATAAAAGCATTTTCCATCGCCCGTGAATCCGGCTTCGAAAATATCAATCTCGATCTGATGTTTGGTTTGCCCGGGGATGATGCAGAGGGCAGTCTGTTTGATCTGGAACAGGCGATAAAACTCAAACCGGAACATATTTCCTGGTATCAACTGACGATGGAGCCGAATACCTTGTTCTATCGACAACGACCCGTATTACCAGGTGATGATCTGATCTGGCAATTTCAGGATGCCGGACAATCCTTGCTTAAAGGATCTGGCTATCAACAATATGAAATCTCGGCTTATGCGTGCGAAGGTTTTAACTGTCAACATAATTTGAATTACTGGAAGTTCGGTGATTATCTGGGCATCGGCGCAGGGGCTCATAGCAAGATCAGTTACTATAAGCCTGATATTGAGATTGAAAGATTTTCAAAACCAAGGCATCCAAAACAATATCTAATTGAAAGTGATCTTTATATCGATCGAAGAAATTTAAGTAAGGATGATCTTATTCTTGAATTTATGATGAATGCTCTACGATTAAACGATGGTTTTTTAATTGAAGAATTTGAAATGAAAACCGGACTGAAGTTCTCTGAGCTGGATCAGACAATGGAAGTTGCTCGCAAAAGAAAGTTGATCCAGCCATCCATGATGGATGGTCAACAGCCGATCAGGCCGACTGAGAAAGGTCTCAGGTTTCTGAATGATTTGCTTGAAATTTTTTCCTGAATACGTTCTAGATTGTTACCAGGTTAATCGTGTTTAATCCTTATTGACCAGTTGAGGTTTTGAAGCTGGTTTACTTGTTTCATCAATCAGATCATCAAGAATCCTGGCAGCTTCGATTAGCTCGATATCTTCTTGCTCAGCTTGTTCAGATTTATTGCCCTTTTTGACATCCACTTTTCTCAGATGATTTTCATGCTTAATCAGCGCAGGTAAATTCTTCGCTATTTCTTCGTAACGTTTCTCACGTTGTTGACTTTTTTGCTCGTTAATCTCACGTTCAGCCTTACGTTCTTTCTCATTTAGTGAGACAGAGTGTTTATTCTGTAAGATTTCCAAGTCATTAATTTCATCTGACAGTAGCTTTAATGCTGGATCCCTGGCGATTCGATTTTCATGCTGTTCACGAGCATAGGCGAATGCTTCTACTGGTGCCAATGCTGCATGATAAGGAGCAGGTTTAACACTCGCCCACGGAAGGGCATTTTTATAAGCCCTCTCACCATAATCTGCGTTGTCCTTAGTGACGGGATAGATTATGTCAGGAACGACACCACGATGTTGCGTACTACTGCCACTGATCCGGAAAAACTGTGCGATGGTTGTTTTCAAATGTCCCAATGTATTTTTAGAACGATCATCAAATTTGTTTAGATCGATGAGGTTTTGAACTGTTCCTTTGCCAAAAGTGGGTTCACCGATAATGACTCCACGCTTATAATCCTGGATAGCTCCGCTGAAAATCTCGGATGCAGAAGCACTGTAGCGATTGACCAGGACAGCTAGTGGTCCAGAGTAAGCAATAGATGGATCAGAATCATCATTGATCTCGATACGACCGATGGCATCCTTGACTTGAACAACGGGACCAGTCTCGATAAAAAGTCCGGTCAGGCTGGTGGCCTCAAGCAACGATCCACCACCATTATTACGGAGGTCAATAATTAAACCCTCAATATTTTCTTTGCGCAGATCCTGGATGAGTTTATTTACATCGCGTGTGCTGCTACGATAATCCTTTTCACCACGAGACAGCGCAGCAAAATCAAGATAGAAAGTTGGCAGGTCAATGACCCCTATTTTTTTGGTTTCTTTTGATCCCTTAACAGGCAACTCGATCAGATAACTTTTTGCTGCCTGTTCTTCCAGATTTATCTTGTTCCTTTTCAAGGTGATCAGCTTTCGTGCACCGCCAACGCCTGCAGATTTTGGAATAATTTCCAGGCGCACATAGCTGTCTTTAGGGCCACGGATCAGATCGACCACATCATCAAGTCGCCAGCCAACAACATCGACGACAGGTTCCTTAGTTCCCTGGCCAACACCAACGATTTTATCCTCAGGTTGTAACTCTTTATTCAGATCGGCAGGGCCACCAACAATGATCTCTTTGACGATCGTATTTTCATCCTCTGATTGCAAGACAGCACCGATACCTTCCAGTGACAAGCGCATCTGAATATCAAAATTTTCTGATGTTCTGGGAGAAAAATAAGAAGTATGTGGCTCAATACTCGTGGTATAAGCATTCATAAAAAACTGGAATACATCTTCAGAGTTGAGCTGGTGCGTACGTCGCGCAAGGCTTTCGTATCTTTTTTTCAGGACATCTTTGAGTTCATCAGGTTTCTTTCCGGAGAGTTTGAGACTCAAAATGTCATTCTTGAGACGCTTTCTCCAAATTTCATCAAGATCAGTCAGACTGTTAGCCCACGGGCTTTCTTTTCGATCAAAGATATAGTCTTCATCAATGGTAAAGTCCTGTTTCTTATCCAGTTGTTGCAAGGCAAAATTTACGCGTTGATCAATCCGTTTTCTGAAAACTTTGAAGATTTCATAGGCAGGAAGCAGATCTGCTTTTTGGAGAGAGTCATCAAGTTTTGTCCTGTATTTCTCGAAACCATTGATATCTTCAGCAATAAAATAAGAGCGGTTTGGATCAAGAGATTCAATATATTTATCAAGAATCTTGCCAGATAACTGATCATCAAGTGGGGTCTTTTTATAATGATAGTTACTGATGAAATGGGTGATCAGATCAGTTTCCCTTTTATGAGCAAGAGTTGGTGTGAGCTGATCCAGCTCTGTTTCTTTAGTTAAAGCGCTGCTCTGTGCACTAACCAGTAAGCTGAGTAAGAGCGATAAAAATAATGTTTTTTTCATAATCCTTCATGCCAAAACTTTATGGCTGTTTCTATAAATAACCTGACTATTCAGCGATCTTAGTGTTGATAGTGATGCGATAGTTCAATTTCTGTTCAATTTAGCCGATTAGGTTAAGACTTTTGGACAAGATCTTCCATCACTATCGCATAAATAACTGAAATATGTGACCAATTTTACAATATTATATGATTCTCAGGCAGTAAGCACATATTTGGGATAAAAGTATGAAGATATAAAATGGCTGGGGGACCAGGATTCGAACCTGGGTTGGCGGAGTCAGAGTCCGCAGTCCTACCGCTAGACGATCCCCCAGTAGAGGGGTCATTGGGGCTTTGAAAGCCCCAACATATGACAGAAAATTAACGTTTCGAGAATTGAGGACGTTTGCGTGCTTTGTGTAAGCCCACTTTTTTACGTTCCACTTCTCTGGCATCACGAGTGACAAAGCCAGCTGCTCTCAAGGGTGCGCGCAGGGCTTCATCGTAAGCCATCAATGCACGAGTGATCCCGTGTCGAATAGCGCCAGCCTGCCCGGAGATGCCGCCACCCACGACGGTTGCGTTAATATCCAGGCCGTCAAGCATTTCAACGGTTTCCAGAGGTTGGCGGACAATCATGCGTGCAGTATCTCGTCCAAAATACTCTTCCAGAGAGCGTTTGTTAATGGTGATGTTACCTGAGCCTTTTTTCAGGAATACACGGGCACTTGAGCTTTTACGACGTCCAGTACCGTAATAATGTTGTTCTGCCATGTTTTATACTTCCAGTGGTTGAGGTTGCTGAGCAGTATGTTGATGCTCAGGACCTGCATAGATTTTCAGTTTGCGAAACATTTCACGACCCAGAGGACCTTTAGGCAACATACCTTTAACGGCACTTTGAATGACACGTTCTGGAGCCTTTTCGATTTGCTTGTCGAAAGAGATCGACTTCAGGCCACCTGGAAATCCGGTATGGTGGTGGTACATCTTGTCGCTGCTTTTATTACCCGTAACACGGATTTTTTCAGCGTTAATAATAATGATATAGTCACCTGTGTCTACGTGAGGCGTGTAAATAGGCTTATGTTTTCCACGCAGCCGTCGTGCGACTTCAGTGGCAACTCGACCGAGCACTTTATCAGTGGCGTCGATAACGAACCAGTCACGTTGAACTTCCGCTGGTTTTGCAGTAAAAGTACTCATCTGTATGGTTTCCAGATCCAAATTAAAAAGAGGCGAAATACTACGGATTCAAATGCACTCTGTCAATGGTTTTTGAGGAAATAGTTAATGGAACGTAACATGAAGTTTGGTTTGCTCGACAGGTTGATCATCAGTTTCGACAATGGCCTCAAGACGGTCTGTGGAAAACCAGTCCCTACTGGACGTTCGGATCCAGCAGAATCCTTGCCAGAAAAGGAGCTTGGTGAGTCAGATCGGTGCAAGAGTGAAGGCTTGTTTCGTGTCAATCATGCTGGTGAAGTCAGTGCCCAGGCGCTTTATCAGGGGCAGGCGCTGGTAGCGCGTGATGAAACAGTTCGATCAAGACTGGCTCTGTCCGCTGAAGAAGAAAATGATCATCTGATCTGGTGTGAGTCACGACTGGACGATCTCGGTGGTCATAAAAGCTATCTCAATGCCTTCTGGTACCTGGGCTCCTTCACGACCGGCCTGCTTGCCGGGATTGCTGGCGATAAATGGAGTCTTGGATTTGTGGTTGAAACAGAGCATCAGGTTGTCAGGCATCTGGAAGAACATTTGCTGCAATTACCAGAGAATGATGTTCGTGGTCGTGCGATTCTTGAACAAATGAAAGAAGATGAGTTGCATCATGCTACGGTTGCACTGGAATCCGGAGCGGCGGAATTGCCAGATCCGGTCAAAAAGATGATGACATTACAATCAAAAGTCATGACGACACTTGCATATTGGATCTGATCACCTGGGGAAGCGCTGAACAAATCATCCCTGATTTGTCATCACCCACATAGCGAAAATGCGACTCTCTGTATCAAGTTCAGTTTAATTAAAGGTCTTGAAATTTTCATACCTGTCCCCACCTTTCTAATTGTGAATTGTTTAACAAATCAGAGAGGTAAATATTATGGCGTTAAGCAGAAATCAACTTTATCAACCGTTGAGTTTATTGAGTCAGTTCCAGAATGATATTAATCAGCTGCTGGAAAGGAATTATGCGGAGGATCAGGATGCTGACAGCTCCAAAGTGGTCACCAGTCGCTGGTCTCCGGCAGTCGATATTCAGGAAAAAGAAGATCGCTTTATTTTAAAAGCTGATCTACCGGGAATCGCAGCTGAAGACATTGATATCACGATGGATAATGGTGTGTTGACATTAAAAGGTGAGCGCACTGATGAAAGTGAAGAAGAACGCGAAGGTTATCATCGCATAGAAAGAGTGCGAGGAAGTTTTTACCGTCGCTTCAGTTTACCGGATACTGCGGATGCAAGCCGGATTGAGGCAAAAGGTAAGAATGGTGTGCTTGAAATTGTGATTCCTAAACAGGAAAAGGCGCAACCAAAGAAAATCGAAGTTAAGTCATAACGTCAGGTTTTCAGGCCATTCGGAATTCCTGAGCCAGAAACCCGACAGGATTATTCCTGCCGGGTTTTTTTGTTCCCCAGTTTAGACTGAACTTGATAAACCAGTTCCAGGTTATCCAGTTTTTTCTTCATAACAGCGGCTGTAACGATATGGTATTTTTTAAATTTTTCAGCGACCTCTCGTTCAAGTTCTTTCTGTTTCAGAATAAACAGATCATTGATTTCTTTAC
>JALSSM010000465.1 GCA_026984275.1 Gammaproteobacteria bacterium | reverse complement strand
TTCGAGTGAAACAAGTTATGAACATCGTCCCTGGGAGATTGCTTACTTTTATATGGCTGCTTTTATGCTGGTTGGGATAATGACAACCTTATTGATCACTGAACCTGAAATTAAGGAAAACAAAGAAGCTGATCTAAGAAAAGAAAAACTCCTGGCCATGATCGCGCAGTATCCTGACTTACCAGAACCCGTTGCACGTTTTCTGGGCTGGTTTCTGGATGCCGTCATCAGTCCATTCTGGGATTTTCTTAAACGTTATGGTTGGCAAGCCTTGTTAATACTGCTGTTGATAGGGACTTACCGGATCTCTGATGTTGTGCTGGGGATCATGGCAAACCCATTCTATTATGATATGGGTTTTACCAAAGCTGAAGTGGCCACGATTACCAAGGTCTATGGTGTGATCATGACGATTGTTGGCGCAGGAGTTGGTGGTTTAATGATCATACGTTGGGGAGTGATGCCGGTTTTATTATTGGGCGCAGTTTTATCGGCCGCTAGCAACCTGTTGTTCGCTCTGTTGGCTGGCATTGGCCATAATCTCTGGTGGCTCACAAGTGTGATCTCATTTGATAATTTCAGTGCCGGAATTGCGACCGCGGCCTTTGTTGCCTATATGTCCAGTCTGACGAATGTGGCTTATTCAGCGACTCAATATGCTTTATTCAGTTCGGTTATGTTGCTGTTACCGAAATTTATTGCAGGTTTTTCCGGAGTCGTAGTGGACAGGATTGGGTACCCTGAATTTTTTGTTGGTACGGCAATGTTAGGTATTCCTGTGCTGGTTCTGATCGTACTGGTGATTAAATTTATTACCGTACGGAACATTTCTGAAAAGTGATGGTCATTAACGTGTGGTGGTTGACGCCACGCTGTTTGTGTGGAGAATATTGCGCCTCATTCCTTGCCGAGAAAATATTCTCCGGTTATTTAAAATAAAAATAATTTGCTCGAAATTCCTATGGAACATGCAATAGAAGTAAAAAATTTAAGTAAGCAATTCGGATCATTGCTGGCAGTCGATGATGTTTCGTTCAATGTCGCTCGTGGTGAAGTGCTTGGTTTTCTTGGCCCAAACGGTGCTGGGAAATCCACTACCATGAAAATGATTGCCGGGTTTCTGGAACCTACTCATGGAACGGTGTCTCTCTGTGGACATGATGTTCTTGACGATCCTATTGGCCTGAAAAAGAAACTTGGTTACTTACCCGAAGGGGCACCGGCTTATGGTGAAATGACACCAACAACCTTTCTAAATTTTATTGCCGATATTCGTGGTCTGCAAGGCCATCATCGTCAGGAACGGATCAAGGATGTCGTCGAGAAGATCAACATTGAAGGGGTGATGGATCAACCGATAGAAACACTCTCAAAAGGTTTCAAGCGACGAGTCGGTATGGCGCAAGCCATATTGCATGATCCTGAAGTGCTGATCATGGATGAACCGACCGATGGACTTGATCCAAACCAGAAACATGAGGTACGAACGCTGATCAAAGCGATGGCGAAGGATAAAGCGATCATCATCTCGACGCATATTCTTGAAGAAGTTGATGCGGTCTGCGATCGTGCAATTATCATTGCCAAAGGCAAGTTACTGTTTAACGGTACACCCGCAGAATTAATCTCAAAATCAAAATTCCATAACGCCGTTTCATTGATCATGAACACGAATCAAAGTAGTGCAGCGAAACAGGCATTAATGAATCTCCCAAGTGTGAAGGCTGTTGAATTTGAAGAGCAAAAGTCAGGAATGTCCCAGTTACTGATTATTCCGGAAAAAGGAATGAGTATTGTCGCTACCGTTAGCAAGCTGGTTTATGAAAAGGGCTGGGAAGTGGGTCAATTAAGAGTTGAGGCTGGACGTGTTGATGAAGTGTTCCGTGATGTGACGCTTGGTTCGGCGGAAAAGTTGACTGAAAAGGAGCATCTGTCATGAAGAATATAAAAGCAATTTTCAAGCGCGAATTACGTGCTTATTTTTCAACACCAGTTGCCTATGTTTTCATTGTCATTTTTCTATTTCTGACAGGAATTTTTACCTTTTACATTGGTGGTTTCTACGAAAGCGATCAGGCCGATCTGACGCCGTTTTTCAGTTTTCACCCCTGGCTTTATCTGTTTCTGATCCCGGCGATATCCATGCGGCTATGGTCAGAGGAGAGGAAGACAGGAACGATAGAGCTTTTAATGACTTTACCTGTTTCATTGACTGAGGCGGTGATTGGTAAATTTCTGGCAGCCTGGGTTTTCACGGCCATTGCGCTGGCATTAACTTTTCCAATCTGGATTACTGTGAATTATCTTGGAGATCCGGACAATACGGTCATCTTTGTCAGTTATATAGGCAGCCTGTTGATGGCGGGGGGCTTTCTGGCCATTGGCTCCTGTATTTCGGCCCTGACGAAAAACCAGGTGATTGCATTTGTGATCAGTGTGGTTATTTGCTTCCTGTTTATTTTAAGCGGGTTCCCACTGGTGCTGGATTTCTTCAGCGGCTGGGCACCACAATCGATCCTTGATGCGATCAGTTCTTTCAGTTTCCTGAGCCATTTTAATTCTATTATGAAAGGCGTCATTGATTTCCGTGACATTGTCTTTTTCACTTCTCTGATCGGTTTATGGTTGTATCTCAACACATTGGCTATTGATAGCAATAAGGCAAGATAAATGAGTAAAAAAATTATAACGTTAACCAGTTTGGCACTTGCTGTTATTTTATTCTTGGCAATCAATATATTTGCCAGCAGCACCTTCACTTCAATGCGAATAGATACCACGGAGAATCAACTTTATTCATTGTCCAAGGGTACAGAGAATATTCTAAAGAACTTACGGGAACAAATCACCTTACGCTTTTACTTCTCAAAAAAGTTGCTTAGTGATATTCCCGAATTGGCAAATTATGGTACGCGAGTTCGTGATCTTATCGAAGAATATGCTGAAATGTCCAATGGAAAATTAAAACTGATCGTGTCCGATCCCGAGCCGTTTTCAGAGCTTGAAGACGAAGCTGTCAGTTATGGCTTACGCCAGTTGCCAATAAGTAACAGTGGCGAAATTGCTTACTTCGGTCTGACGGGAACCAACACTGCAGATGACGAGATCACTATCCCTTTTTTCCAGCCACAAAAAGAACAAACCCTGGAATATGATTTAACGAAAATGGTTTACGATCTGGCGAATCCAAAAGATCGTGTTATTGGTGTGATCAGTTCGCTCCCAGTTTTTGGTCAGAGTGGTGGTCCGGCCGGTGCGCCGACAACGGGGAGGGCCTGGGCAGTGATCGATATGTTGAGAAATGAGTATCAGGTTCGTGATTTAGGATTACGTACGGGTTATATCGATCCCGAAATTGATACTATTTTAGTCATACATCCCAAATCACTCAAAGATAAAACCTTGTACGCTATTGATCAATTCATACTCAAGGGTGGCAAGGCAATGGTTTTCGTTGATCCTATGTCAGAGTCTGATCAACCTGAGTCAAATCCGATGAGTGAGATGACCATGCCGGTCATTTCTTCAACGATGCCAACTCTGTTTGATAAATGGGGGATCACTTTTAATACAGAAAAAATTGTGGGCGATATTGATGCGGCGATTAAAGTTAAATCCAGAGATCCTCGTCAACCACAGGAAAAGATCTATATTCCTTGGTTACGACTTGAACAGAAGAACTTTAATCAGGATGATTTTTCCACCAACCAACTATCTATCATTAACGTTGGTACCACAGGATTTATTCAACCGGTTAAGGATGCAACAACGACCTTAACACCGTTAATTTTTACCAGTAAGAACGCTATGCCATACGAGCGTGATGCCGTCATGTTTGTCCGTGATCCTGTTGTTTTACTGGATCAATTTAAGGCTACCGGTGAAAAGTATATTATTGCTGCCAGGATAAATGGCAAAGTGAAAACAGCCTACCCGGAAGGTCGTCCAGTAACAAAAGACGAGGATGAAAAAGATCCAACATTTGTAAGTGAATCGAAAGGGGACATTAACCTGATTGTCATTGCTGATACCGATATTCTCGCTGATAGATTCTGGGTTCAGTTTCAGAATCTTATGGGGACACGCGTACCGAGACCTCATGCTGATAATGCCAAGTTTGTGTTAAACAGTATTGATATTCTGGGTGGTAATGCGGACTTGATCAGCCTTCGTAGCCGAGGCCAATATTCTCGACCATTTGATCGAGTAGAGACACTAAAGCGAAAGGCTGCAGAAAAGTTCAGGGCAAGAGAGCAGGCTTTACAGGCAAAACTGCAGGAAACTGAAGAAAAGATTAGTCAGCTACAACAGCAGCAACCTGGAGATGGTGCAATCCTGCTAAGTCCTGAGCAACAAAAAGCAATTGATAATTTTCAAAAGGAGCAGATTAGGACGCGCAAAGAATTACGTTCGGTTCAACACGATCTGAATAAAAATATTGAACAACTTGGTAACAAGCTGAAATTTTTGAATATCGGTTTGATCCCTCTTTTGATTGGTCTATTAGCAATAGGAATGGCCATTTTTAAAATTAAACGTAAAGCTAGATAATAACTATGAAAAAATCATTTCTAATATTTGCCATTATCACCCTGCTGTTCGTGATCGCGGCCTGGTTTTCTGTCCACCAGCGTTCTCCGGAAACGGTCGTAGAAAAAGTGCCTCTTTTCCCTGAATTGGCCGATCAAATCCAGGATATTTCCAGAGTAGAAATTAAAACACCAGAAAATGAAATCTTGTTGACAGAAGAGGATGGACAATGGGTGGTTGAAAATCATGGTGGCTATCCAGCGATTGTTAATCGTATCAAGCCGCTGGTGATCGCTATCAGCAAGCTTGAAATACGAGAGGGTAAAACGGCGAATCCAGAATTGTATTCCCGGCTCCAGGTTGAAGATATAACGACTGAAAAAGCCAAATCAAAACAGGTGACATTACGGGATGCAGACGGTAAGACACTGGCCTCATTGCTGATCGGTAAAGAACGGGTTAATCGATCAGATGGTTCGGTAGATTCGCTTTATGTACGTAAAATGGGTGAAGAACAATCTTATCTGGTTAAAGGGAATGTTAATTTCTCCACTGATCCAGTTGAATGGATGGAGAATAGCCTGATTAATCTATCTTCTGATCGATTAAAAAGTATTACCATCGAACATGGTGGTGAGAAGACTGTTCAAGTTAATCGCAAAGATAAAGATGCCGTTAATTATGAACTGCAAAATATCCCGGAAGGTTTCAAGATAAAATCACAGACAACCATCAACAGTCTGGCCTCAGTAGTTGAAGAATTACGTTTTAACGATGTCAATACTTCTGCTGGATTTAAGTGGCCAGATGAAACGCTGATCAGTATTTATGAAACATTTGATGGGCTGGTGATGAAAGTTAAATCGGCAACAATTGATGATCAGGTCTGGGCAGAATTTTCTTTTGAGTTTAGTGGAAAAGAACAACCAGCAAAGTCTGATGAAGGGGATAAGTCACAAAAGCTTTCAGTAAAAGAACAGGTAGCGATGTTGAATGCTAAAACCAGGGGTTGGGTTTATGCACTACCTTCCTACAAAGGTAAGATGCTAACCCGTCCTCTCTCTGATCTGATTGTTGAAGAGGGCGATGAAAAAGACTCATCTACAAAGGCCGCATCTGATCAAACACCTCCAAAATTACCACCGGGAGTGACTCCAGAAATGTTAAAAGAGATGATGAAGGGTTCTGGCTCAGGGATGCCTCAGAAATAAATTAAACAACCATCGTGGCTTCCAGATCATCAACTGGATCTTCATCACCATGTTGTTTTGTCCATTCAATAAGATCCTCTCCACATAGTGGGCGGCTGAAATAATACCCTTGAATAATATCGCAGCCTTGATCCCGAAGTACACACAGCTGTTCTTTCTCCTCGATTCCTTCAGCAACGACTTTTAAGCGTATGCTGTGTGCGAGGGAAATGATGGCCTGAACGATGGCTCTGTCATCAGGATCTTTATGTATTCCCTGAACAAACGATTGATCAATCTTTAATGTCGTCACCGGGAATCTTTTTAAATGCGCGAGGGAAGAGTAACCTGTTCCAAAATCATCAATAGCGATAGAAAACCCAAAATCTCTGAGCTGATTTAATGTTGTTATTGCTTGTT
>JALSSM010000464.1 GCA_026984275.1 Gammaproteobacteria bacterium | reverse complement strand
TACATCGAAATCGGCATCTTCTCGTGCAATATAAGGTGGTAATGGAATATGACCAATCACCTCCATTAAATCCCAAACGGATGTATCAAACCTCATTTCAAACAGATCATCCTGTCGCCCTGTAACCGTCGCGGAATAACCCTGGTCAAACTGGATCTTGGTTCCGGCTTTTGGTGATTTACTCGCTTTGATCTGAGCCAGAACATGATGATTATTTAAAACGCGTTCGATCAGGATCTCGACTTTCCCACCCGTTTCTTTCTGACCGAATAAACGTGCACGTATCACTCGTGTATCATTCATCACCAGCAGATCGCCTTCGTTAAGCAAATCGATGATCGAAGAAAATGGTTGATCAGCAATGTCTTCTGACGCTCGATCAAGCACCAGCAAACGACTCGCGGTACGTTGGGCACAAGGTTTCTGGGCGATCAGCTTCTCAGGCAGATCATATGAAAAATCGCTACGTTGCATGGGGCGCGATCATAGCAGAGTTAAGCGCAAGAAACGGATCGCGGAGAATAAATTACTGAGGTATTCTGGTTGCCAATGTTTCAAAAGAAGATGACACGTGTCTGATTACGATCGCATTGCGACAGCCATAGAATATATTGTTGATCATGTTGACGATCAGCCTTCGCTCGATGATATTGCCGAACACCTATCACTAAGTCCACATCATTTTCAGCGACTTTTCTGTCGCTGGGCCGGCATTTCACCCAAACGATTTCTACAAACATTAACGGTTCAGCAGGCAAAAAAATTACTAAAAGAATCTTCTACTGTTATGGACGCAACTCACGAATTGGGACTAAGCAGTTCAGCCCGGCTGCATGATCATTTTGTAACACTGGAAGGAATCACACCGGGTGAATATAAATCCAGGGGTGAAGGTCTGGAGATTCGTTATGGAACACACGAAAGTCCTTTTGGTGAGGTATTTCTGGCCACAACAAAACGTGGAATTTGTCATCTGATCTTCCTTGATCAAGATCAAAGACAAACAGATATCGATCAAGCAATCTATGTTATTCAAAATAAGTTTTATGGTGCAGATTTGCAGAAGGATCAAATATTGACAAGGCAAATAGTTAAAAAAATATTTTCAAATAAAAAAGAAAATCTGTCCCTGATCACGGTAGGAACTAACTTCCAGATCAATGTCTGGAAAGCATTGCTACAGATCCCATCAGGACAAGTTAGCACCTATGGAACGATCGCAAAAATGATCGGCAATGCAAAAGCATCAAGAGCCGTTGGTCGTGCCGTCGGAGCAAATCCGATTAGTTATATTATTCCCTGCCACCGAGTGATCCAGTCCACGGGTGTGATCGGAAATTATCGTTGGGGAGCAACACGAAAAAAAGCCATACTGATATGGGAAGGAAAAACGAAAAAATGAGAACAGCCTTATTTAATCTTGGGTTTCGCCCCTTCTTTTTATTTGGATCCGTCTACGCAGTGATTTCAATTTTTGTCTGGGTGCAGGTTTATTCAGGACAATCCAGCCACACTTTGAGTTTTTCATCACCGATGCTTTGGCATGCACATGAAATGATCTTTGGTTATGCAATGGCTGTTATAACAGGTTTTTTACTCACAGCCGTAAGAAACTGGTCGGGAATTAAGACTATCAATGGTTTACCACTTTTGCTGTTGTTACTGTGCTGGCTGATTGCGAGGGTGTTGAGTTTTTTTGATTTTCGGTTCTGGCAGTTTATCTTCGACAATTTATACCTGATCGGTTTTATTATCGCACTGACGATACCTGTTGTTAAAGCTAAACACTGGAAAAGCTTTGGCATCATCACAAAAATACTTTTGATCCTGGCTAGTAATATTCTCTTTTATCTGGGTGCAGCGGGGAGTTTTGAAGATGGAGAACGAATAGGTCTTTTCTCTGGTTTATATCTGGTGATTTCCCTGGTGTTAATGTTGTCGCGAAGAGTGATGCCCATGTTCATTCAGAATGGTGTTGGATACCCGGTAAAATTAACCAACAGAGTCTGGCTGGATCGTGCATGCCTTCTTCTGTTCTTGCTGTTCTGGATCGCTGATGTCAGTACACCCAATGGAAAAATCGCCACCTTGTTAGCGGGTGTACTATTCATTTTGCACAGCATCAGGATCAGTGGCTGGTACACCTCCGGCATATGGAAACAGCCCTTGTTATGGAGTTTATATTTTGCCTATGGATTTCTGATCCTTGGCTTTTTGCTAAAAACGCTGGCTGGTATAACAAATCTGTCGCCTAATCTCGCCATTCATGCTTTTACCTATGGCGGAATCGGAATAATGACTCTGTCGATGATGTCACGGATTTCGAAAGGTCATACCGGGCGAAATATTTATGAACCTTCAAAAGCGATCTTCTGGATGTTTGTGATCCTGTTTTCTGGTGCTGTGATCAGAGTCATTTTCCCGATGATCGATATGTCACATTATATGCTCTGGATTAAATGGTCACACTTGCACTGGCTGGTCGCATTTGGAATATTTGTTTTTCTCTATATACCAATATTGATTTCACCCAGAGTTGACGGAAAGCCGGGATAGAACCAGAATGGAGGCATGTGGCACGGACCAATATTCCTGATCATCGTAACCCTTCTCACAGCTTGTTCGGAAAGTTCTGATCCATATACAGCCTATGCAGAAGGAGATTACGAAACAGCAAAAGCCGGGTTGATGCCGTTGGTCGAAAAAGGTGATCCAAAGGCGCAGACTTATCTCGCTGCGATCTATCAGATGGATCAGCAGTATGTTGAAGCTGCAAAGCTCTATCGTGCTGCGGCTCAAAAAAACTATGCGCCAGCTCAATATAATCTTGGCGTAATGCTACATGAAGGCCTCGGCATGAAACAGAATTTATCTGAAGCCTATGGCTGGTTCTTTCTTGCAATCGAACAGGGTCATGAAAAAGCGAAGGATCAAATGCACAATATGGTGAGTGAATTAACACCCAATCAAACCATGAAAGCCAAAGAATGGGTTAGAAACCAGATCAAACAATTTTGAAAAGCAATCTTTCAAAAAAGTCATCCTGATCCAGGAAGGCTCGCATCTACTTTTCTTCCAGTTCTTTCAGACGTTCATAAAGAAAAGCTCGTTCGTTTGGATCGGTGATCTGTCCGCTTTCCAGCAATCCACCCAATAATATTTTTGCACTCTCGATCTCACCCATCTCTTCCAGCAGGAAAATCTGCATTTGTTTCGCCCAATTTGGAACATTTTTTCCTGTTGCTTCGGTAGCCAGGGCTTTAGCAAACTTAAGTGCCAGCTGTTGATCTTTAAGACGGTGTTTAGCGATAAAAGCCGCATGTGCCAGCCATGGCCAGCGATGGTTGGGATCTTTATGAAATTCCCGTTCAACAAGGGACAGCATCTGTCGTTGTTTTTCAGGCACAGGCACTTCACCAAAAACTCTGACGGCTGAGAGCAGCGGATACTGGCTGCGAGGATCAAGTGCCAGGATGGTTTCCAGCCAATGAGTCAGGACGGTGTAGTCAAGCTGTCTAAAAGGAATACTGATACCGGGTTGATTGTCATGGGCCTGTAGCCAGAGCATCGTCAGCTTTGAAAGCGCAACAGGATCACCCAGGCTGAGGACATTGAGAGTTTCGATAGTCGGAGGTTCTGGCAGATCAACAGCTCGTGCAATGGGATCGGGACGATAACTGTGCCAAGCGATTTGAATGATTAACGTGATCAACAGTGTCGGTAAAACCCAGAGTGGGATATCTTTTACAGGACGCTCTTTTTTTTGAAAAAAATTCATAAATTTTTTCGATAGAGATCAAACAACCCGGCTGAGGCCAATACGCCAAGATAGATTGCTGTCTGAATCAAAACAGGAAAAATTTGGTCCTGACTGGTATCAGGATAGATCAACCATTCGGAAAGGCTGAATCGATAAAGATCAGGTAGGACATACGCCAGGGCATCAATCGTCCGGATCATAAAGGTCTGTGCGACAGAGTTGGGATCAATCAACGATCCTTTGCCCATCAACTGGATGGCGTCAATACATCTGGAGAGGACATAAAAAGCCGTCACGGCCGTGATTGCAATGGTCACTTGCGTAAAGGTAAAAACGCACAATAAACACAATGCCGATATAATTACCAATTCGCAGAATAAGGAAAAGGCCCAGATAAGCACCTGTTCGGCAGACGCGTAAAAAAGCAAACAGATCCCAGTCAAGGCCGCGATCAGAAAGGCCATTAAGACAAAACCGGATAATTTGCCAAAGTAATAATTTGCGCGGGATATCGGCAGCGAGAGAACCAACTCCAGGCCTTTATCGTTGATCTCTCGAACCATGGAGGTGATCACATAGAGACTGACCACAAAGACGGCAAAGATTCTTAATATGGCAGACAACAGGCTGGTTCTGGTGGCATGACTTTCTGTGATCGAGAGTCCACCCATAAATTCTGCCAGCATGACTCCTGTTAACAACAGCACCAGAAACAACCAGATCAATCGGTTGCGAAAGGCTTCCAGTAAAGTGAAGCGCATGATGGCAAAGATGGCGTACAATATGACAGGCTCCTTCAGGGATTCTGGATATTTTATCACTCTTCTATGCCACAACAACGACATCAATTAAATGGTTTATGGGTGCTGGCAGCGATGTTGCTACTGCTGCACTTTGCGATCTGGAAAGATTTTGGTAGCGCTCTTTCCCGATCGCTGATGCTGGCTCACCTGGGACTCTTCTTTATCTGGCAACCGTTATGGCGAAGAGATCAGCGGGTTGCCTTACGCGGCGGGATCCTGTTTGTGCTGTTTACCGGCGGGTTTATCTACTGGATGAACTGGTGGATTCTGTGTGGCTGGATCATTTTATTAATCGGCCTTGTCGCTGGTCAGATCCTGGAAAGTGCGACTGAGCGCCGAGCCTATTTGATCACACTGGTATTCCTGGTTTCTGAGTTGCTAATCCGTTGTATCACTGAGCTTTTCGATGTTCCTAATATCAGCAGCAGTGTTTATAACCTGTTCAGATATGGCCTGATCGTACTACCATTTATTATCGTTATATTGACCTGGAAATACACACCTGAAACACAAATCCGACCCGTAGACTTTTTTCGCGGAATAACCGTCTCCATGATCGCGGCCATGCTGGCTGTTGGTAGTCTGCTGAATATGTATTACACAGGTATTCAGTATCCACTGGCACTCTTCCAGTCACTGGTTGCGCTTTCCGTGTTCCTGTTCGCTCTCAGCTGGTTGTCTTCACCGGTAATCGGTTTTGGTGGGCTGGCACAACTCTGGGAGCGTTCACTGATGAACATCGGCACACCTTTCGAGCAGTGGCTGGGCGAACTTGCCCAATTAGCCGATCAGGAAAAAATGCCGGATACTTTTGTAAAAGAGGCGATGAAAAAACTGGTTGAGTTACCCTGGATCGAAGGTGTTCGCTGGGAACTTGCCGCCGGCGAGGATCTATATGGACTGAAAACAAAATACCGTCTTGATCTATCCGCCGGATCATTTAATGTTAGTCTTTATACGCGTCGGGCAATCGGTCCAACACTGTTAATGCATTGTAAACTGTTGATCCAGCTGGTCCACCATTTTCATACCGCGAAAACCCGTGAACTGGAGCTGATGCAACAAACCCACTTGCAGGCAATTTATGAAACCGGTGCACGAGTGACGCATGATATCAAGAACCTGTTGCAGTCCCTGCAAACGATAACGGCGGTTCTTGAAAATGACGAAACCTTAAATTCAGAAAATCCTTCTCAGGGACAGTTATTGTTAAAAAAACAGTTGCCTTATATTACGAAAAGGATGCAGTTGGCATTAGATAAATTACGTGATCCCGAAGACGTCACCATTGAGCACATGTCACTTCGAGCCTGGTGGACAAAGCTACAAAACCGGGTTAGATCAGAAACAATCACTTTCCAGGAGCATATAACTTCCAATCCGATCATTCCTTATGATCTTTTCGACAGCGTGATCGAAAATCTACTTGAAAATACAGTTTTTAAAGAACAACTCGATCGGGATCTGAAAGTCACGATCTCTTTAATGACGAAAGAAACAGAAGTTAAACTTTCAGTCTGTGATACGGGAGAAGCGATTGATGAAAAGATTGTAAAAAGACTCTTTTTACAACCAATGGACTCAAATACAGGTCTCGGTATTGGTTTAT
>JALSSM010000463.1 GCA_026984275.1 Gammaproteobacteria bacterium | reverse complement strand
GATAAGATAGGCGGGTTCTGGATCAATCACTTGTCCTATCGTCAACTCATAACGTTGTAATGGCTGATTGTTCTGCGTTAAGACCGCACGTATGGTTCTTGGAGGAATACTGAAACCATCGTTAGCTAGCGCCTGATAAACACGGCTTACTTCAAGTGGTGAAAGTTCCAGCGCCCCTAAAAGTAATGATGGATAGGCAGGAACAGGTTTATCAAGTCCTAGTGAATGTAATCGATCAACAATTGAAGCTGGACCTAATTCCCTGCCCAACCAGACAGTGGCGGCATTATAAGAATGCTGTAACGCCGTGATCAAAGGGACCTCTCCATGAAAAACCTTGTCGTAGTTCTCTGGTTTCCAGACGTTTTTTTTCTGATCTTCCCAGACGATGGGTTCATCTTTTAACAATGAGGCCAAGGTTCTGCCTTTCTCTAATGCCTTCAGGTAAATCACAGGTTTGATCAAAGAACCTATGGGACGCGAGGCATTGATGGCTCTATTGTAATTACTTTTAGACTGATCACGTCCACCAACCATCGCCTGTATCTCACCACTATTAACATCTATCATGATCAAAGCTCCCTGTAGCTGTCCACTGGGTAGCTTTTTCTGTTTCTCCAGATCAATGATTTTATTTTTAAAAACCTTTTCTGCCTTATCCTGCAAAATTGGATCAAGTGTTGTGAAAATCCGCAAACCAGCTGTTCGTAGATCTTTTTCCTGGTAATTTTTAAGCAATTGTTTTTTGACGAGATCTGTAAATGCCGGATACCGGGAACGACTCAAAGAGCGTCTTGGTTTAACATCAAGCTTTGCGGAAATGGCTATATTCTTCTGATCTTCATCAATGATCCCAAGATCACTCATTGATTCAAGAACACGATTTCGTCGTTTTTTTGCCCTTTCTGGATGGCGTCGTGGCTCATAGTATGAAGGGCCTTTCACCAGACCAACCAGCATCGCCAACTGATCCGGACGTAATTCACTTAAAGGCGCAGAAAAATAATATTCAGCCGCAAGACCAAAACCATGTATAGCGCGATGATTATCCTGACCAAGGAAGACCTCATTTAAATAAGTCTCAAGTATGTCATTTTTTTCATAATGAACCTCAAGCAGCAATGCCATGATTTGTTCATTCAGTTTGCGCCGAAAAGTCCTTTCATCGGTAAGAAAAAGATTTTTGACCAGTTGTTGTGTGAGCGTACTGGCACCCTGTTTTATCTTCATGGCCTTAAGATTCGTTATCACAGCACGTGCGATCCCTCTGGGATCAATACCATGGTGTTGATAAAACCGTCTGTCTTCAGTTGCAAGTAGTGCTTTTATTAAAAAGGGAGGAACATCTTCAAGCTTGACTAAAATTCTGTCTTCATGATGAGCCGGAAAGATTTTAGCAATTTCGACAGGTTCCAACCTTGCCAGACTAATGTGACTACCCGTCTTTATACTTTTTAAAGACTGAATTTTATTGCCAGAAAAGTTCAATGATAATTTCTGTGGTTGTTCTTTTCCATCTATAAACGAAAAACCACGAGTGTAGAAATTTATAATGTGATCGCTGGCAGAAAACTCACCCTGTTTTTTTGGTGATAAAACTCGACGGTATCCAAGAATTTGCAGCTCTTTTTGTACATCAGTCAGAGTAATTTGCTTGGCAGGGAAAAGTTCCAGCGGTCGAGCAAAGACTCTGGCCGGCAAAGCCCAACGACGGCCTTCAAATTGTTGCTGGACGGTGTGATCCAGCCACAGGATCCATGCCGCAATGATCAATAGAACGATCACAAACAAATGTAACAACCAGCCACGCGATCCTTTTCTGGTTTTTCTTTTACGAGCTTTACTCTTTTTTTTAGAGATTGAGGGTTTGGAACGTGAACGTGTACTTTTTACCTTACCCCTTGTCTTACGCTTTTTTCGAGATGCTGTTTTTACCACAATTATTGATACTACTCTTTAAAATCCTGACATCCATAAAAAAACCCCGCTGTTAAGCGGGGTTTCTGGTTTTGCAAAGTCAGACAATGCTACTATTTGCGTGCCTTTGCGGCCGCTTTCCTTGCTCGTGCTCTTTCTCTGGCTTTTTTCAGCTTTGCACGTTCGGCATCCCTTAACTTTTTGTCATATTCCTTTTCAAACTTCTTGTTAAAGGCAGCAAGGGCTTTCTGATACGCTGCTTTTTTTCTTGCTGCAGCTTTTCTGGCTTTTTGCTTCGCCAACTTTTCAGCTTTTGCTTCACGTTGCTTAGCCGTCAGAGGTTTTCTTTTTGCAGAAGCTTTCTTTTTAGATGTCTTCTTCTTAGAAACTACTCTTCCTCTGCTAACTACTTTTTTCTTACTCGCTGTTTTCTTTTTAGCAACTCTCTTCTTGGTAACTTTCTTTTTAGAGACAGCTTTCTTTCTGCTAACTACTTTCTTTTTTGCAACGATTTTTTTCTTAGCTAATGCTTTCTTTTTCGCTGCCGTTTTTTTTCTGGAAACTTTCTTTTTCGCCAATGCCATCAGAACACCTCTTTCATTCGCCGATTATTGATAGAAAACTTGCGCACTATAACACATTCATATACTTCGTAAAATATCAAATATTTTAATCGTTAAAAAACTAAATATTTATTTTTCTAACTGAGAAAATATTCGGTTTTTTATTTCCTCTACATCACCAATGCCATCTACGAAAAAATATTTAAGATCAGGATTTTCTTTTGCCTTATCAGAATAGTATTTAACAAGTGGTTCTGTTTGTTGATGATAAACTTCCAGCCTCTTTCTGACGGTCTCTTCCTTGTCATCATCCCTTTGAACAAGTGCTTCGCCAGTGACATCGTCTTTTCCATCAACCTTTGGGGGGTTAAATTCAATATGATATGTCCGGCCGGACCCTTCATGTACACGACGTCCAGACATACGTTTGACAATCTCATCATCATCCACACGGATTTCAACTACATAATCAATACCAACCCCAATCTCATCGAGCCCTTCAGCCTGGGGGATTGTTCTGGGAAAACCATCGAGTAAAAAACCATTCTTACAGTCAGGTTCTGAAACCCTCTCGGTAATCAATCCAAGAATGATCTTATCGGAAACCAGTCCACCGGCATCCATGACCGCTTTTGCCTCTTTTCCTAACGGTGATCCTGATTTGACGGCTGCCCTCAGCATATCCCCTGTTGAAATCTTTGGGATATTATATTTTTTACTGATAAAATCAGCCTGAGTTCCTTTACCGGCTCCAGGGCCTCCCAGAAGTATTATTTTCATGATTTATTCTCGTTAAATATATTTATTAATAGGAGTAAATGTGTAAAGGTTGTTATCTTACTGCCAGTTAATTAAAAGTGCACCTGGATTTATTCTGAAATGAAGCTTGAACAAAACAACATTGATTCAAAATATGTGATCCAAAGCTATAACGAAGAAGGGATCCAGGTTAATGATGAAAAAATGACAAGAAGTTTCATCATTATGTCAGATCGTCTTCTCAGGTCATGGCAACCTGATAATATTTCAGTTCTCAAACCTTCTGATCTTGAAATTATTGTTGATCTTGAGCCTGAAATTATTCTTCTTGGCTCTGGGAATAAATTGTCTTTCCCGGAAGCGGCACTGATCGCTCCTGTCACTTCAAAGAATATTGGTTTCGAAGTGATGGACACCTACGCTGCATGCCGTTGCTATAGTATTCTTATTTCTGAGGGACGTAATGTTGCTGCAGCACTGATTCTGGAAAAATAAAGAGTCTATTCTTCAGGATACAACGTATCGATAGATAAACCTTCTCTCTCAAGGTGTCTACGCAATCTTTTTAAAGCTTCCAACTGGATCTGCCTGACTCTTTCACGAGTCACTCCGATCAATTTACCAACTTCTTCAAGTGTACACACATCGTTTCCATGCAGGCCAAAACGGTATTCCATCACGGCACGTTGTTTTTCATTCAATGTTTTTAACCAGGTATCCAGATGTAATTGAATATCATCATCCTGTAGTTTAATTGCTGGATCACTTTTATTCTCATCAGGGATAGTGTCGAGAAGCGATCGATCGGGTTCTCCAGAGGCAGCAACATTGACTGAAATCACTCTCTCATTCAAATTTAACATCTTTTCAACATCTTCAGCAGCACAATCAAGAAACTCAGCTACATCTTCTATTGTTGGTTCCCTGTCTAGGGTTTGAGCAAGTTTATAATGTGCACGGAGATAAGTGTTTAATTCTTTCACAACATGGATAGGTAAACGGATAGTCCGTGTCTGGTTCATAATGCCCCGTTCAATCGTCTGCCGTATCCACCAGGTGGCATAGGTAGAAAAACGGAAGCCCCGTTCCGGATCAAACTTTTCAACAGCGCGAATCAACCCCAGATTTCCTTCTTCGATCAAATCCAGTAGTGCCATACCCCGATTCATATATCGTCTGGCGATCTTTACCACGAGTCGAAGATTGCTTTCGATCATTCTGTTTTTAGCTTCGATATCTCCCTGCTGTACTTTACGGGCAAAATGCACTTCTTCTTCTGCGGTTAATAATGGGGAAAAGCCAATTTCATTGAGGTAGAGACGTGTGGGATCAAGATCGCCACCATTTAGTTTTTCAGTGTGCAATGAGGTCTGTATTGCAAAATCATTCAGGCCCTGATCAAGCTCAGGATGATCAGTGGATTTATTATTCTGAGACTGTTCCGGAACCTCAGATAATTCTGGTTTATCATTTTCCTTGATCTCAGCCATGATAGCTATTATCAGGCATTTTTATGAATTCAGCAAAATATCAATAAATCAATAGAAGTATGATTGTTATCTTCACCTTCAACCGCCATAATTATAAGTATAAAAAAACCATATAAAGACAAAATCTTTATAAAATAAACCCTATGAAACTAACCCAACTTCCAGCATGGCAACGGCTTTCTGAGCACTACCAGTCTTTTCAGAATGTTCAAATACGAGATCTGTTTTCCAAAAATAAACATCGCTTTAATGAATTCTCAATCAAAACTGAGGATCTTTTCCTCGACTATTCCAAGAATCGAGTGGATAGCAAAACGATGGAGTTGCTGACCAGTCTTGCCGAAGAAAGTAATGTCGATCTGATGCGACAAGCTATGTTCAATGGAGAGAAAATCAATTTCACTGAACAACGAGCCGTTTTACATACTGCTTTACGAAACAAAACAGACAAACCTGTTCGGGTTGATGGTGTCAATATCATTCCGGATATCAGGGCCGTAAAAAAACGTCTTGAACGTTTTTCAAAAGAGATACGTGAAGAAAGATGGCTTGGGTATTCTGGCAAACCCATCCGGCATATTATCAATATCGGAATCGGTGGGTCTCATCTTGGCCCGGTTTTAATCTCCGATGCACTTGCTCAGTATGCAAAACCGGGATTACAAAGCTGGTTTGTTTCCAGTTCTGACATCAATCTCGTGCTTGATCTTATTGATCCGGAAACCAGTTTATTTATTGTCGTCTCTAAAAGTTTCTCTACAAAAGAAACGATAACCAATGCCAGAATTGCCAGGGACTGGCTGATCGACAATTCTGGTGATGCAAAAGATATTGAAAAACATTTTGTTGCTGTTTCATCTAATATTGAAGCGGCCAACACATTTGGAATTAACAAAGAAAATATTTTTGAATTCTGGGACTGGGTTGGTGGTCGTTTTTCAATCTGGAGTGCTGTTGGATTATCATCTATTTTATTGATTGGCATGGATAATTTTGAGGCCATGCTGGATGGTGCATGCCGTATGGATGAACACTTTCGAAAAGCGCCACTGGATCAGAACATGCCTGTCATAATGGCTTTGTTAGGGATCTGGTACAGTAATTTTTTTGGCGCTCAAAGTCATGCGATTATTCCGTACGATGATCGTTTGAAACAGTTTCCACTACATCTACAACAACTGGATATGGAAAGTAACGGAAAGTCAGTGACCAGTTCAGGTCTTAATGCAGACTATACAACAGGCCCTGTCATTTTTGGTTCTCCGGGTACCGATTGCCAACATGCTTATTTTCAGGCGATACATCAGGGCACTCATCTGATTCCTATAGATTTTATCGCCGCGTTAAATAACCCATTGTCTTCAAAAGAACAGCATCAAACACTGCTGTCGAATTGTCTGGCACAATCTGAAGCATTGATGCGGGGACGATCAGAGGAAGAGATTCGGGCAGCGTTAATCGCATCTGGATATAACGCCGGAGAAATTGAGTT
>JALSSM010000462.1 GCA_026984275.1 Gammaproteobacteria bacterium | reverse complement strand
TCACATCAGTTCTGTCTCAGGTTTTGAGGCTTTTAATATTGGATCATCCGGGCTTGGAGACATTTCATTGTTAGCCACCTGGTATATGCCGATCACCAATCGCAGTGCATGGCAAATTTCTGGTGGAGTTAGTCTGCCGACGGGATCCATTGATGAAAAGGGTGATTCACCAAGAAACGGCGCAGGCACTCTTGAACAATTACCTTTTACCAAGCAACTTGGAACAGGTACCTGGGATATTCCTTTATCGCTTAGCTATTTACACAACTTTGGATCATGGGATTTGGGTGCTCAACTAACGGCCAGGCTTCATCTTGGAAAAAATGATCGCGGTTATCATCTCGGTGATCGTTATGGCATCAATCTTTGGGCACAATACTTTACCACCACCTATTTTCATCCCGGTATTAAGTTGGCGTGGCAGCACATTGATCCTATTGACGGTGTTGATGTCGATCTGCTGGTACCCGGGCCTTTCCCTTTTTCGAATGCAATCTCAAATCCTGCATTCTTTGGTGGAAACAATATAAACCTTAGCCTTTTGATGAAGGTTTGTAATGCCAAAACACATTGTAAGAAATATGCTGATCTTGAGTTTACCAGACCAGTGTATAGAAATATGACAGGTGTTCAACCGAGAGAAACTTACCAGTTTAGTATCAGTTTCGGGTTAAAGTTCTAGTCAGTGTGTAGAAGATAATGCAAATTATTCTATTTTCTATCGCTTTTTTATTCTGCCTGATGACGAGTCATGTCTCTTATGCAGAACATCCCAGAGTAGAGCCTGTTGAGTTGAGCAAGGAATATCAGATCAAGGCGGCGATGTTATATAAGGTTACCTGGTTTGTTCGCTGGAAAACAAAGAGTTTTGTAGATAAAAACAGCCCCATTAATCTCTGTATTCATGAACCTGATCCTTTTGGTTCCTTCATTGACCAGTTAGTTGATGGCCATCTATTTGGCAAAAACAAAAGACGGATATCAATTCTACGCATAGAGCATCTCGAAGAAGACCATAGTCTGGCTGACTGCCACGTACTTTTTATACCAAAAGAATCTAATATTTCAGTCCCATTACAACCTGGGTTGTTAATTGTTACTGAAGAACAATCTATTCTGACTAAGCAGGCTCATATCAATTTTGTCACAAAAAAGGATCATGTGGCATTAGAGATCAATATGGGGAATCTCAATAAGAGCCAGATCCGTATCAGTTCCCGGTTACTTAAACTGGCTCGAATTGTAGGAAACTAAGGCATGATCAAATTTAATCAGCTTTCCTTAAAGGCCCGTTTTATTCTTTCTGCAGCGTTGATCAGTGTTTGTTCATTGCTATTAGCACTGGGGCTGGTAGCACATCATAATTATAAACTCTATAAGGATGATGTGAGTGAAACAGCCGAAACAATGGTTGATATGCTGGCCGCCAACATTGCACCAGCGTTGTTATTTGGTGATGAAGATGCAGCAATGGATGCCTTTGTCATTCTGATTGATAACCCGAATATCTCTGCGGCAATTGCATTTGACAATAATAAAAATGTCATTGCTGACTACCCAGCCGGTATTGCTTCCCGTCTTTCAGTGAAACGTGACTATAGTATTGGTAAAAAAATCAATAATAAGTATCTGGAGATAGTTAAACCTGTACGGCTCTATAATAATGAGGTTGGTACCATCTGGTTACAATTTAAGCTGGATGTCCTTTATGAAAGGTTGCAGGCATATAAAAATATTTTCCTTCTTTCTTTCCTTGTTTCATTAGCATTTTCCATATTGCTTATTGTAATGATCCATCGTGTTTTTGAAAAACCGATGCAACTATTGATGGAGGCTGCGGAGCAGGTTACCGAAGAAAGAAATTACAGACAGAGAATAAAACATACTCGTAAGGATGAAGTGGGTACATTATTAAATGCATTTAATAATATGATGCAGGTGATCGAGGAACGTGACAAACAGTTACTGGAACACAGTGAAAATCTGGAACAAATAGTAGAAATAAGAACTGAGCAAATTAATCATAGGGCAAACTATGATGCCTTGACAGAACTGCCTAATCGTTACCTGTTACTTGACAGGTTGAAGCAATCAATAAGAAATTTAAAACGTCGTGGAGGGGAACTTGCTTTGCTCTTCCTTGATCTGGACAGGTTTAAGGTTGTTAATGATAACCTTGGGCATATGGTTGGAGATAAACTGTTGATCGCGGTAGCAAAAAGAATGGTTAATGCACTCAGGGAAGAAGATACTGTCAGTCGCCTCGGAGGAGATGAATTTGTAATTCTGCTGGAAAATATCGAAAGCCCGGAAGATGTGGCCAATGTTGCAAAAATAATTATTACTTCATTGAAAAAACCTTTTGAAATTATGGGGCATACCTTACATGTTTCTACCAGTATTGGTATTGCAATGTATCCCGATGATGGAATGGATGAAAGTATTTTATTGCAACATGCAGACGTGAGTATGTTTCAGGCAAAAAAATCGGGTAAGGGTCAGTATATGTTTTACGATCCTGTTTTTGAACTTGAATCACGACACCGTCTTGGTATGGAAACGGATCTCAGAAATGCAATGGTTAACGATGAGTTTATGATGGTCTTCCAGCCAATACATAATTTGGAAACAAATCAGTTGTCAGGTTTTGAGGCATTGCTTCGATGGGATCGAAATGGTGAGGGGATCATTACGCCAGATCAGTTTCTTCCGGTAGCGGAGGAAATAGGCCTTATGATAAAACTTGAAAAATGGGTTGTTGAATGTGTTTGTTTGTTCATAAAAAATATGGAAAAAGAGTTCGTAGAAGGCCTTCGTTTTTCTATTAATCTTTCTCCAGCCTGTTTGAGGGACTCAATCTTTATTCAGTCAATGGTTGATATGGTGATGAATTATAAGATTGACCCAACGCAACTCGAAATAGAGATCACTGAAGAAACTTTTCTGGAAGCAACGGATGCTGTTTTTGCCAGACTAAATTCTCTAAAAGAATTTGGAATGTCAATTGCGATTGATGATTTTGGAACCGGCTATTCATCATTGAGTTATTTAAGAAATTATCCTGTGGACACCTTGAAAATTGATGGTTGTTTTATCAACGATCTTGAAACTAATCAATCAAGTCGGGGTATTATTTCTTCAACGATTGCATTAGGCCATAGTCTTGGTTTGAATCTGATTGCTGAAGGTGTCGAAAATCGTCAGCAACTGGAATTTCTGGAAAATAATCAGTGTGATCTAATCCAGGGTCACTATTTCAGCCCCCCCCTGCTTCCAGATGAAGTGATTGAATATATTCAATCATGTACTCACAAAAGGGTGTTGTCACTGAAATCAAATTATTCAATATAAATATTTTGATTAGAGAAAACTAACAATCAGAGTTACTATCTAAGTTCAAACTTCTCATTGGGGAGGAAACATGTCATTTGAAGATAGATTTTCAGAAGAAGAGCAGTTCTTGTTAACCAGTACAACATCCTTGATTGGATCGGCTATGGCTTTTGCCGAGGGTAGTGGTCTTGGAACGATCAAAGAGATGATGGCCAGTGCTAAATCTTTGATGGCTGGTGTAAAAGATTATCCGGATAATGAGATTATCAGAGGGATTCTACCGAACCTGGAAGACCGAAAAGAAGCAATGGCCGATGCTAAAGCATTTCGAGAAAAAGCCTTATCTCGTCTGAAAGAAAAAGGTATTACATCACATGATCAGATGAGTCATCAATTGATAGAAGACTGTAAAGCGGTTCGGGCAATACTGGATAATAAAGCTTCAGATCAGGAAAAAGAAGAGGTTATTGAATGGGCAATGTCTATTGCAGAAAATGTTGCCAAAGCGGCGAAAGAAGGTGGTTTTTTGGGCTTCGGAGGAGAAAGAGTGAGCGAAGGTGAAAAAGAAATGTTCACTAAAATTGCGGCGGCACTTGGCATTTCCGGGCAAATAAATGAATAATGCCGACAGAAAGTCATCAGTTTTTATTGTATTGATTTGGGGTTTTAGATCATGAATCTGGAAAAAGTCATATTTGGTTTTTTTATCGTTTTAGCACTAACACTAAATTTTGGTTTTTTTATTGGTGAGATGAACAACCCCAGTCATCATCCTGTCTATGAACTCTTTGTCGTCATCGTAGTAAATTTGATTGCGACAGTCTTAAAATTTGGTGATAGAACTCAGATTGGCGCTGTTTTATTAGCAACCAGCCTGGTGGCGGATTTACAGCTGATCGCAGCAGCTCTGGTATGGGCTTTTGCGGTTAATATCGGGCAGGTTGGTATGACGCCGGAAATTATGGCAAGTATTGTGTCATTATCAGGGGGTGCTTTGCTTGCAAATATAGTTTCAGTTATCTTATTGATATTAGAGACTATCATGATTCTTCGTTGATCATGTAAAAGTCCTGACTTGCTGCTGATATGGATCAAATAATCTGGTTAATTCTTAGACGAATGCGCCAGCCATTATTGGTGCTGATTGGTGTCTATAGTGTTGCTGTTCTTGGCATGGTTCTGGTACCTGGTATTGAGCAAGATGGCCAGAAAACGCATATGGATTTCTTCCATGCGATTTATTTTGTAAGTTACACTTCAACAACAATTGGGTTCGGTGAGCTTCCGACGACCTTTTCTTCTTCCCAGCGTATGTGGGCAATGGTCTGCATTTATATGAGTGTCATTGGGTGGATCTATTCTATTGGTGCAATTCTGACGCTTATACAGGATCCGACTTTTCGTCAGGCTTTGGTAGAACGTCGGTTTGCCAATAGTGTCAGGAAGATTAAGGAGCCTTTTTATCTGCTGTGTGGTTATGGTGAAGCCGGTGTTGCACTGGTTCAGGCATTAACACATTATAATATCAGGGTAGTGGTCATCGATAAAAATCAGGATCGTATTAACGAACTAAGCCTGCATGATCAGAAATTTCCAGTGTTTGTTCCAGGTTTATGTGCAGATGCAGAAATACCGCAGCATATGCTTGAGGCAGGTTTGAAACATCCATCCTGTTCACGTGTTATCGCGCTGACTGAAAGTGATGCCATAAATCTTAAAATTGCTATTACGAGTAAACTGCTTAATCCAAAACTTAAAGTTATCGCTCGTTCAGGTCACGAAGGGACCAAGTCTAATATTTCATCTTTTGGTACTGAAAATATCGTTGATGCTTTTGAGATATTTGCGGAAACAATTGCATTGGCTTTGCATTCTCCAGATCACTATTTATTACGTGAATTTTTATCAGGAATTTCAGGTACCCATTTTGACAAACCACCAGTACCCCCCAGAGGTATGTGGATTGTTTGTGGCTATGGCCGTTTTGGCCGGTACCTGGTTAATCACCTTGAAGATGAACATCTGCCTACAGTAGTTATCGAATCGAATGATCAGGTAGAGCCTCCACCTCATGGGATGATTTTGGGGCGTGGAACCGAAGCTAATACTTTAATTGAAGCGGGTATCAAAGGTGCTGCAGGTATTATTGCTGGAACAGATAATGATCCGAATAACCTTTCGATAATCATGACGGCCAGAGAATTAAATCCTGATTTATTTATAGTCGCCAGACAAAATAGTGAAGCAAATGCTGCTCTTTTCGAGGCTCTTGATGCGAATATTGTTATGAATCCCGGACAGGTACTTGCAAAAAATATTCGTGGCCTGGTCACGATGCCAAAATTGTCTGAGTTTCTTGAAAGAGTCTCACAATATGATAATGAATGGGCCAGGGGTTTATTTAATCGCCTAGAAAAGGTAGTTGGAACAGATATCGTACCAGACATCTGGGTCATCAAGGTTACCGAGGATGAAGGGCCTTCTATACTGAAAGCTATTTCTAGAGGAAATGAGGTAAGGATAGAGCACTTAATGATTGACCCTTATCAGCGTAGTATTGATTTAAAAGCACTTCCACTCCTTTTCGCAAGGGGGGAGGATCTTCGATTAATGCCTGCTAAGATCACAACCTTGCGAATTGATGACAGAATTCTGTTCTGTGGAGTTGGGCATACATATCAGCGTATGCGGCTATTAGCCAATGACGACTATCTGTTGGAACAAATTTTACTGGACAGGGATATACCAAGAAGTGGTGTAATGCGGTGGGTGCTTGGTTACAAAAAGGATGCTCAAGCCGAGATTTAATTAACCTGAACCGGGATAAGGGATAGCCATCCAGCACGCCTCTTTTAGCGACTCTCGGCGTTGGAGCTACTTTCAATAGCTCGACTATGGCTGCGCATCTCCGCCTT
>JALSSM010000461.1 GCA_026984275.1 Gammaproteobacteria bacterium | reverse complement strand
CGGAACAAAGCCGATCCTGTGCAGGTTAATCTGAGTGCTGGAGAGCACATTCTGCGTGTTTATTTACGTGAAGATGGCTCTCAACTGGATAAAATCAGTTTGCAGTTGCAGTAAAGATACATTCGCAGTACCTCTGGTTGGTTACTTGATCAGGAAAAACTGAATGGCATCCGTGAACTATTTGTTGATTATGGTTATATCAATAAAACTAAAGAATCTCATCAAATCAGCCATGAATCATATGCCTGGAAGAAATGTTTGTGGAACCCCGCAGGGATGAATAATTGTCAGAGGGCGACAGTATCGTGGCAATACTGAACAACGCTATAAAGATAACCTAGATAAAAAACTGGAGGTTATAACACAGACCTTTCAATATGCTGGTCATGGTTAGGTTAAAGAACAACAGAGGATTTTAGACTGAAAGTTCGTTCAGCATATCTATAGTTTTTTGATCAAGTGAAATACCATTGGATAAACTACTCTTATATTTCTCCCAACGTGTTTCACCCGGCAAGATAACATTTTTATTCCCATACCCTTCTGAAGAAGATTTAACTAAATCGATCAGCTCTTCAATACGATCATAGTAATCATTTAAAGAGATGATTTTTTTTATATTAATTGCAACAAAAAAATGGCCATTATCTCCACTTTCTTCAAAGTTTTTATACATGGATTTGACACCATGAGAAAAACCTGCGCCGGTTAATACACCTGATAAGATTTCCACCATTAAAGATAAACCAAAACCTTTCGCACCTCCAAAGGGTAATAATGAGCCAGATTGGACTTTATCAGGATCCGTAATTGGATTGCCCTCCAGATCGATGGCAATACCTTCGTCCAACTGGATTCCCAGCTCACTACTTTTTGTAATGGAAGAACCTGCGCTTGATGAGGTCGCCATGTCTAATAATAAATGGTTACCATTTTTTCGGGGAGCACCGAATGCAAAAGGATTTGTGCCCAAAACTGATCTCACACCACCATACGCAGCGACTTTAGGAAAAGAATTACTCATCGCCAGGCCGATCATCCCTGTTTGGCATGCCTGATTAATATAATAAGAACCTGCACCAAAAAAATTACTGTTTTTGACGCCAATAATACCAACACCATTATCCCGTGCTAGTTCAATTGCACGTTGCATTGCGATATTACCAATATAATGACCAGAACCCTTATCTCCATCGAGTATAGAGAGGGATGGAGTTGAGTCTTCAAATACAGGTGAACAAGGAGATTTTATTAAACCCTCACGGAAGCGTCTGGTTAATAATTTCAACCTCCATACTCCCTGATTATGTCTGCCAATCTGGTCACACCAGACGAGAATCTGACTCAAAATTTCAGACTCTTTTTCTTCACAACCATTATTAACAAGAATCTGAAATGAAGTTTCCTTTAACTGCTCAACTGTAAAACTCATTTTGCAGCAGATCCTCTAGATAATTCAGACTTGAATCCACTTATTTTTTTTAGTTTCCCTTCAAAAACTTTTTTCCATTCGTAGAGTGAAGGTATCGGATCATTCCAGGCAAAAAAGGGGAAAACCTGCTTGCGAAATAGGCTCTTTGTCCATTCAGAGAAAGTAATCAGTTTTTTTGCTTTTAATTCACGATAGGCAGCAATATCAGGAAGAAGATACCAATAACCGAGTTCTTTGTATGAACCTAATTTTGGCACAGGATCTCCAATTAAATGTTTATAAATAATATAGGCAATATCTGCTCCACTGCGTACCAATAATGGGTGTCCACCAGTGAAACGTGTATTTGATTCTATAATTTTATACTGTCCATCTCTGAGATCTTTTTTAAACTCAACATTACCATTTCCTTTAAAATTAATTCCCTGAAAAAATTTCTTTCCTTGTTCTGCTGTTTCAGGCAGCCATTCAGATTGATGATAACATGCACCACCTGAGTTCAATGGATAACGACGAATTATTTTTTTTGTATAATGAAACAAGGGCTTACCATTGCTATCGTGATATGTGTAATAACTGGACAGCAAGCTATCCGGGCCTGGAATTAATTCAGAAACCATAAACTCAAGATCCTTCTCCAACACTTCTGTAGCCCCTGCTAAAAGTTCATCAAAATTCTCTGCACGCAGGAACTTTTTACCATTAAATTTTCGTTGGAACAGATGAGAATGAATAGGTTTGACTATGACAGGAAAAACAACTTCATTTTCAATTGCCATTACATCTTGTATTGAACCGATGTTCCAGAAATTCGGTGTTGCAATTCCTACTGATCTTGCAAGCCTTAATGTTTCCTGTTTATCCAGTAAAGCGTTATGAATCTCAGGATTGTAGTCGTCCAATATATAATCTTTCTCTAATGACGTCCTGTTTTCAGCAAGAAACTGTATCGCATCATCGCTGCAAGCAAAGATAACACTACCTTTTAATTGCTCAAACTGACTACCCAATAAAAGGTTAGTCCAGAAGTCTTTGTGTGAGATGTGATCCGGGATTGGATACTTTTCTTTACAAAACCTGGATCTGAAAACAATTGCTCCTGATTTATCTGATGCGTTGACGATAATTCCTTTTTTACTCAAACTACGTACTATTGCCAAGGCATTCTCACGGCCACCTAACAATAAAACGGGAGGTTGATTTTTTCTGTCTGGGCTCATTCTAATCGTTTCCATGTATTTGTACTGACATTCCAGGAAATTTCATCTCACTTTTCAGAGGTTTTTATTATGGAAAATATAGTCAATAATCTGTTCGCCAACATTTGTGACCTGATCCTTTTCAAAAACGAGATCATGATGATGTAACCCCGGGGTAGTATTTAATTCGTTAATAACACCACCACATTCCTTAAGTGGAACACTAATATCCGGAGTAATGAGATCAACCCCCACTAGTTTAAGATCTAATATGGAAGTTAGTTCTGAACCCAAATTAATAATTGAAGAATGAACCTGATCTCTAACGATATGATTTTCATTTGAAGAATTCTCGTTTACAACTCTTTTTACTGTAAAGACACGTCCTTTTTCAGGGATGCTTGATAAAGATAAACCTTGCTCACTGAGATGAGTTCTCATTTCATCAATTATGGTGAGAGGACTTAAAGCCGTTACTACCTCTGATTGAGTCCTTTTAATATTTTCCAGTTTCACAAGTTGGCTTATTGTTGACGATCCATCACCTGTTAATACAGGTTGGTCACGTCTGATAGCATCTATGAATTCCCCGTTCAAATATAACAAACGAAAAGATCCCCCTTCTACTTGCTCCTCGATCAATAAATTTTTATTAATCGCAGATGCGAAAATTGATGCTTTTTCCAGTTGTTTGTACGTTCGAATTTCCGTTGTTACTCCATTGCCTGCCCCTGTTGCACTAGCCGGCTTAACGACAACGGGTGTATCAAGACTTTCCATAAATTGCCTGGCGTCATCCAGTTTACCCAACGTATAACTTATGTACTTTGGTCCAATGTATCCGACCTCGGATAACAATTTATGTGTCAGTGGCTTATTACCAGCGATTTTCAAACTAAGGTGATCATCCAGCATTACCTCAGAATGATTAACATAGGTTGATTGATCATCTTTATTGATACGAAAGAAACCTTGTCCAATATCTTCAAGCGAAGCATCAA
Source organism: Gammaproteobacteria bacterium (assembly GCA_026984275.1). GTDB lineage: Bacteria > Pseudomonadota > Gammaproteobacteria > CAJXQU01 > CAJXQU01 > CAJXQU01. Next base: position 2,639 of record JALSSM010000461.1, on the reverse strand, counting down.
GCCCTTTGGCTACATTTTTCCAGTAATTCTGGTAGTAACGTTGCCTTAAGTTTGTAAAATCAGCGTGATCCTTACGCTTATCCTGAGATAAAACATTCTTTGCTTTGGTATAAAACTTTTGAGCCTGAAGAATTCGGGCATTAATCTTGTTAATCATCAACATTCCTTAGTCGTCAAAAATACATCCATCGTTTTTAAGTGATTGATCAACCCAATCGTTAGAAAACTCTCCTCGTTTCACATCTTTAACATATTGCGATAAAGATTCTCTTTGCTTGTATGCTCGTGCAAGAATGTCATCGGCGTATTCCTTCTGAACAACTAAAACACCATCTTTATCGCCCATAATAATATCGCCCGGATTAACAACGATTCCACCACAGCAAACCGGATAATTGATTTCACCGGGGCCACGGTGCAAAGGACCAATAGGTGTGGTACCTCTTGCATAAACCGGCATACCAATCTCTTGTACTCCTGGGATATCACGAATCAAACCATCAACAACAAAAGCGGCAATGCCGCGATGTTTTGCTTTTTGAGATACGAGATCACCTAAAACAGCATTCATCGGTGTGCTACCTGCATCAATTACGACAATATCACCTGGTTGAGCAAGATCTAATGCTTTATGAACCATTAAATTGTCTCCGGGAAAAACCTTGACCGTTAATGCCGGTCCACAGATCGAAATTGTATTAACCTGATTCTTAATCTCCCAATGCATTGTATATAGACGGTTCATAAGATCAGAAATATCAGGCGTTTCAAATTGAGCAAGTTGATCAATTAATTCTTTGTCTGGACGGTTAAAAGATTTTCGAACTCTGAAACCTGGGCCGGGGTTGAGTTCGGAGGACTTGGGGCGATCTGCCATAATAATATTTCCTTAAAATAAAGACTTAATTTAGAGATAAAAGATAACTGTAATCTGTTTTACAGTCCGGGTAGTATATTGTCTTTTTTTTGTAGGTGATCTTCTGGATTGTAAAGAAATGATGATAATGGCTTCACTTATCAATTTTTGACAATAGAGTTGTATATATTCGCGAATTAATTTCGGTAAAGAATGACCCTGAGTCTATATCTGGCTCGTTTTTTATTTGAAAAAAATATCACGCCAGAGAGACAATTCTCTCTTTTATTCTGTCATATTTTCTATAATCTGTCGTCAATTTGAGACACTATTTTGAGTAAATAGACAAACACAGAGGGCTTGTTTTAGCTTGGCATCACTCCATCTGTTTGAATTTTAACAATATATTATAGATGAAGTAAGGTGGCATACCGATTGCTATGCTATTCTTTAAAATAATTATTGTAGTTAGACCTGTAAGGAGAGAAAAAATGACTTTAAAGCACCGAACCATTATGTGTTTGTTTGTATTATCCGTTTCAAGTAATGCCAATGCATTACTATTTACGCTAACTGATAGTGCCGGATCATCAACAGCAACTGGGGTCACCAATGTTGGAAACCCTGGGAGATATGCTATTGCTGGTGCTGACTCATATGCAACAGGGTTTCAGACTACTACAGGAGGTATCACTGCAACCTTACAGGCAAATGGGTCAACTCCTGATTTAAGTCAGGGCCTGAATCTTGATGGTACTCTTATTCAACCGGATGGCAGCAATGCAACTGGTGTCCAGCCTTTTATTCCTTTGACTCATGGTTTCTTTGCAGGGCATGCTTCAATAGATGTTGATCGTGGTGGTACTATAGGTATAGAAACAGTAGCTTTCACTATTAGCAATACTTTCGACCTCTTTTTTTCTCAAAATGTTTTCCTTAAAGATGTACTGTTCGATAGTATCAGTGCATCAGGTTATCAGACAAATGGTGGCGTAACGCCACAATTTAGCATTACAGGAGCCGGAATAAATTCAACTTTTGATGGCTCACTTCTTAACGGTGGTTTTACTTCTATAAATGCGACCTTCCTTGCGAACGAGTTTTATACTTTCACTATTCTTAACAACGGACAAGAAGATGGCGTATTGGAAGTTCAGGGATTTACATTTGATCCTGTTGCCACTCCTCTTCCAGCAGCAGTATGGATGCTGCTTAGCGGCATCGGCGTGCTGGTGGGACTTGGTCGCCGTAAACATCAGGTGTCATAATTTTTCCAACAACATTTTTCAAAGATCTTTTTCTCTACTTTTCAGATACCCGGAGACGCTTGAACCTTTAAGTTCGAAAGTTTCCGGGTATGATTTTATTCAAGATTCTTTTCGCTACAGACTTCTTTTTCTCCGTCATGCTACCGAGCAAAACTATCAGTGTTAAAACAATGATCAATAACAGGACATGACGAACAGGGTCATCTTTTTCAAATCCATACATCGTTATCGTGTTAAAAAACTGTAATAAGGAGTAATGATACAAGTATATCGAGAACGTCAATCCAGCCCAGTATCTGACAGGTCTCTCACAAACAGACAATAAGCCCCCAATTCTACTGGAAATCGCATTAATGCCAATAAAATTCATTGCGATCAATGACCCGTATAAATAACTGATCACGAATTCATCTGAGTGCCAGAGCTTGTACTGAACAAAATCAGAGCCAAGACTTGCTTTTGTCAGACAAAGTGCCTGCTGATCAATCCCAAACACTTTTATCAACCAATAGGCG
>JALSSM010000460.1 GCA_026984275.1 Gammaproteobacteria bacterium | reverse complement strand
CGACAACGTTTCTGTCCCAACGCCATTCGATCATTGGCCCAACCTTTTTCTGATCAGGCGATTGGGGCGACGACCGGAGAATTGATTCTTGAGTCTTCTGGATCAGATCATGAACCGGAAGGTGTGGGGCTCTACTGGAAATACGAAAAAATGATCCGCGATAGCGAGAGCAAAGTGGATTCAATGGTCGGAGCCACAGGTGCGATCTACGCTATACGAAGATCACTCTACGAAGCCTTGCCAGAGGGCATCATTCTGGATGATGTTCTGACGCCCATGCGAATAGCTAAAAAGGGTTATCGTGTTTGTATGGTGCGTGACGCAATCGCCTACGATACTTTAAGTGGATCGAGTGGTGAAGAGTTTGCTCGCAAGGTTCGTACACTGGCGGGGAATTTTCAGCTCATGAAAGTTGCGCCCTGGATCAACAACCCTTTCAAAAACAGGCTCTTCTTTCAATGGATGTCGCACAAGGTTTTTCGTCTGTTTTCACCTTATGCAATGATTCTTTTACTGCTGTCATCATTCATGATCGGTGATCCTTTGTATAGCTTTTTCGGTCTTTTGCAACTGATCGTTTATATCGCTGCGATTGCCGGATTGATTGCCATGACAAAGGGGAAAAAAGTGAAACTGGTAGGCACAGCGTCAAATTTTCTTATGCTTAATATCACAGCAGTCGTCGGACTCTACTCTATTTTAACAGGTCGCACTGCCGACTTATGGAAGAAACATTAATGGCTAAAATTTTATTTGTTACAACGCGAATCCCTTATCCACCATGGGAAGGTCATCAGATCAGAACCTATAATCTGTTGAAACGAGTTTGTGAGCAACATGAAGTTCACCTCGTTTCCTTCGTGCGTGCTGATGAAGATCCTGTACATGCTGATCATTTACGAACGCTTTGTAAATCAGTGGATCTTATTCCCATCCCGGCTGATCAAAGCAAACTTAAATTATTAACCACCATACTCACCGGCGTTTTAACAAAAACACCTTTTGTCGTAAAAAAATATGCGACCTCGGCGATGCGTGACAGGTTAAAAAAAGTGATTGATCACTTTTCACCGGATCTTATTCATTTTGACATGCTGCCACTGGCCCATTACCTGCCTCTCTGTGGTGAGATACCAACCGTGCTCAATGATCATAATGTCGAAAGCCTGCTGGTTGAACGTCGCGCTGAAGCGGCGGCGTCCCTGCCACAGAAAATCTTCTTTTCGAACCAGGCTCCCAAGCTGCAAAAGTTTGAAGAATTTGCGACAAGAAATGCAACCGAAGTGCTGGCCTGTTCTCAGGATGATGCAGAGATTTTAAGCCAGATGGGAAATGGAAAAGCAATCCACATTATTGCCAATGGTGTCGATATTGAACAATTCACACCTTCAGGTGAGGTTCAGGTTGATCCTGATAAAATCATTTTCGTCGGTGGTATGGGCTGGTTCCCGAACAAGGATGGTATGAACTTTTTTATCAAGGATGTAATGCCGTTGATCAGTGAAAAGAATCCAGATGCCAGTTTAACGGTAGTAGGGAAGTCCGATGGACTGGAAATACCTGATCAACTGCGGGACAAGGTCTCCGCCACCGGCTTTGTCGATGATTTTCGTCCACTGGTACATGAAGCCGGTGTTTATATCCTGCCTTTGCGAGTTGGTAGTGGCACACGTCTTAAACTGCTGGAGGCGATGGCGATGGGCAAAGCGATTGTTTCTACCAGAATTGGGGCAGAAGGTGTTGTCCTTGAAGATGGAAAAAATATCCTCATGGCTGACTCGCCACAAGATATAGCCAATGCCGTTCTCAAGCTGATGAAAGATGAAAAACTTCGTGAGCAACTTGGTAAAGCAGCACATGAACAAGCTGAAAAGCTCTATGACTGGCGTATACTGGGTGACAAACTGTTGGCCGTCTATGACACGATCCTGTAAATCACAAGGGGTAAAATGAAACATTCCTTACGACTTTCTTTATTACTGTTCCTGATTACAACCTGGCAAACTGGCTTCGGCTTTGATTATTCACGTGGTTTATCTGATATTCCCTATTCTTTCGTGCCTGCTGACGAACCACCCCCCTTTGCTGTTCCATTCAAAGACCCGGTTTTCGATACAGAAGTTACGCGTATCACAGATGTACGTAAAGGCAATCCTTCGACCAGAGCTAAAGGTGTTGTCAACGAATACGCCCGTTCTGACCCAACCAATGCTGACGGCAGCATGATCATTGTGCAAAGCACCAATTCGCACTGGTTTATTGCTGATCTGAAAACCCTTAAATACAAATCAATACTTGGCCAGGGTCGGTACGAACCTCGCTGGCATGCTACAGACCCGGACGTTTTTTTCTATGTGGATGGTAAAAAGTTTTACCAATACAACGTCAAAAGCAAAAAGAAAACACTCCTTTATGATGTAAAAAAAGATTACCCGGATGCAAGCTGGATCACAACTCAGGGCGAAGGTGATGGATCAGCCGACAGTCGATACTGGGCCTTGATGGTAGTCAACTACAGCAATGCAACCAAGAAAAAAACCTTCCTCGACTGGATCGTTTTTGATGCTGAAAAAAGAGAGGTCATCTCTCGTTATTCTGATGCTCCCGATTCTAACATTACCGGAGCGAATACGGTCACCATAAGCATGACAGGCAAATTTATTCTGGCTGAAACAAATCCTGCACAAGTTTTTAATCGTGACTGGTCAAATGGCCGTACCCTGCCCGGAAGATTTGGCCACGGTGATCTCGCTCTGACAAAAGACGGCCGTGATGTATTTGTCGCACAAAATACAAGAAATGACTACATCACCATGATCTACCTGGATACACTGGAAGAAGTGAAACTGATGTTTATTCCATTTCAGGCACCTGAAAAGGGTGGTGTCAGTTATCAGGGTTTTCATGTTTCTGGAAATAGTACAAAGACACCGGGGTGGGTTCTTGTCTCCACATACGGACGAAAAGACAGACCAACTTACTGGTCTGATGGCTCTCTGTTCTTACTGGAGCTTAAAGAAAATGGTCGCCACTTCAGAGTCGCCCACACTAATGCAAGAACCTCGAAAGGCGGCAAGGATTATTGGTCAGAAGCCTTTGCCGCGATCGACAGACAGGGTAAATATGTTTACTGGGGATCAAACTGGGGGATCACCGGCAAGGGTTATGCTGATGTTTATAAGGTAGAGTTACCTGAGAACTGGTACCAGGATTTATCTCAATAAATTCACAATCAAAAGGAGGGAATAAAAATGGAGAATAGTTCTGTATTTCTTGAAATGCTAATAGACTGGTTTCCAATACTACTTTTAATCGCCGTCTTTACGTATTTTATGAAAAAAAGTGGTTCTTCGAACATGAGTGATTATCTTAAAAATCAAATCGAAGAAGAACGAATCAGGAATGAGAAACTGGAACGAATTGCGACTGCTCTGGAAGAAATAAAATCTAACTTAAAATCCTGAACACGATCCACAAAAAAGAAATTTATTTTGAAGCTCAAAATATTTCTCATCTTGTGATGATTAAGGATGCGCTTGAATAATTCATCCCTATATTGATAACGATTTGATTTCTTTCTTGATGGTACTTAAACGCTTTTCTCTTAAAACCTGTGCGATCTGATCGCCTTTCATACCTTTTTCGACGAATGATTTCGTATCAACCGAAGCAGCTGCTCGTTGCAGTGATTTAAAATATTCAGCTTGTGGGTAAGGATCATTTTCTTTTCCGGTTCGGCCTTTGGCATCGGCTTCACAGGCGATCAGAAATTGATCGAATCTTTTAGTTCGACGGAAAGCATCCATTTTCTCCAGTGTGGTTAGAATCGTTGTGGCTTTCATTTCCCGGATACGGTGACAGTGAGTATGGTACTGGCCTACCAGTACACCCAGTTCTCGATATTCTTTAGGTATTTTTATTCGAGCACAAAGTTCTTTAGTCAGATCAGCACTGCGTTGCTCATGTCCGTGGTGACTGGGCAGAATATCTTTGGGCGTCGTACCTTTACCCAGATCATGTACCAGTGCCGCAAAGCGCACCTGTTTATCATCGGTTAATTTCACAGCTTGCTGCAGCACCATCATGACGTGAATTCCGGTATCTATCTCGGGATGATATTTCGCCGTTTGTGGTACGCCAAAAAGACGATCAATTTCAGGAAAGATCACGGCCAGTGCGCCACAAGATCGTAAGACTTCGAAAAATAGTTCGGGATGCTCTTCACCTAATGCACGATCAAGTTCCTGCCAGACGCGTTCAGCGACGAGTGCATCTACCTCGCCTGATTGAACCATCTGTTTCATTAAGGTTAGTGTTTCGTCAGCCACCTGAAAACCAAAACGAGCAGCAAAACGGGCAACTCGTAAAATCCTCACAGGATCTTCTGCAAAGGCTTCTGAAACATGCCGGAGAATTCCTTTTTTCAGATCAGCGACACCATTAAAAGGATCAATAATTTTTCCCTGATCATCTTCGGCCATGGCATTGATGGTGATGTCACGTCGGCGTAAATCTTCTTCCAGAGTCACGCTTCGTGATGTATCAAATTCAAAGCCCGTATAGCCCGCAGCGATCTTTCTTTCTTTTCGAGCAAGGGCGTATTCTTCTTTGGTTTGCGGGTGCAGAAAAACCGGGAAATCTTTTCCCACCTTTTTATATCCCTGATCCAGTAGCTCTTCTGGTAAAGCACCGACAACGACCCAGTCAGTATCCTTGACAGGAAGATTCAGAAGTTTGTCACGGACTGCGCCGCCTACCTTATAAATTTGCATGGGTTATTTTACTATGCTGGCTAAAGGTTTGGACAGGTCGCTTTCAGAGCCGGGACAGGTTTTAATTGTGAGTGAACTGAATCGATCGCCTCACCCATTCGCCATTGATAGAGTACAGAGTAAAACAATGCACGTCGGACATAGCGGCGGGTTTCAGTAAATGGAATTGTTTCAGCCCAGAACTCACCCGGCATGCAACCTGTTTTTGGACGCCAGCGTGTTACTCTATGTGGACCAGCATTATATGCTGCTGCGGCCATAATAAGATTACCATGATATTTTTCCAGCACTTCTTTCAAATAAGCCGTTCCCAGTGCAATGTTGGTTTCCGGTTCATAAAGCTGTCTTGAATGTTTATATTGAAACTTGATCTTTCTGGCTGTCTGCTTTGCAGTAGCGGGCATTAGCTGCATCAATCCCATGGCTCCTGCTGATGATCTGACATCATGAATAAAGGCGCTTTCTGATCGCATGAGTGTGTAGATAATGGATGTAGGAAGTGACCTTTTTTTTGCGTATGTTTTAATGGTTTTATTAAAGGGTAATGGAAAGCGACGCTCCAGATCATTGTAGGCTTTTGCCTTGCCTAATGTGAGAATACTTCGATCATGCCACCCCCAGTCATCAGCCAGTACAGCCGCCTGTAGTAGCTGATCACGTTTCATGCGATTCGTTGCATGTGTCCATTCACGACGTGCATCTTCATACATTTCCAGCCGATAAAGTTCTCCGGCTCTGACGATTCCATTATTCGCGAGTAATTTAGCTTTTTGCTCCTTGCTCAGCCCCAGACGACGATCACTGAAACGATAATCCAGCCCTAGGTTTTCAGCTGAAAGAAAACCATAGTAATCACGTTTTCTTGCCAGATCTTTAAAGATCTGATCTGCCGCTTTCTGATCTCCGGTTTCTTCCAGAGATCGTGCTCGCCAGTATTTCCAACGCAATTCATTAAAACCTGCTACAGCCGCTTTTTTAGTCCACCTGCGGAGACTCTTCCAGTCCTGATTCCCAACGGCATAACGGATCAAATATCGCTGTATGTACTGACTCTGTTGTTGCTCCTGAAGTGTATCCAGCCACTTGCCGGCACGAGGTAATTTTTGTTGCACAGCGGTAAATGCGATCTCACGCTCCATACTTTTTTTCTCTGGCCGCTTAAACTGATGCTGATCAGCCAGTTTATTCCATAAAGTATAGGCTTTAAGAGAGTCTTTATTCGCCAGTTTTTTCAGTCCATATAAAATAATTTCACGAGAAAATGGCGTGTCTTTTTTCAAAGCCGGATCGAGTAACTTTTTTTCAGGGTTGGCATACACTTCCCGCCATAACTTTGCTCTTTTCTGATCTTTCTGATTCAGTCTTCTGGAAAGATGCTTTGCCAATCGCAGATTATTTGATTGCATGGCGAGCCTTATCCGCTGCCAGATCAGAGTGGGGGACAAAGCCTTACTGGCATAGAGCACTTTGAATGCCGGGTCGCATTCATCGACCTGTGATTGACCAACCAGCCACATTTTTTTTATATCT
>JALSSM010000459.1 GCA_026984275.1 Gammaproteobacteria bacterium | reverse complement strand
GCACCATAACCGATCAATACCGCGAAATGATGTGGATCACGAGCGGTTGCTGTTTCAACGATAATATTGACTTTGCAACGTAAACCTTCGGCCGTCAGGTGATGATGAACGGCACCTGTTGCCATGGCTGCGTGGATTGGAAGTTTGTCTTTTGAAATCTCCCGATCAGAGAGAACGATTAATGTTTTGCCATTATTGACGGCTTCTACAGCCTGTTCACAGAGTGTCTGAATTGCCGATTTCAGATCGGTGTTTGCTGCAAAATTCAGATCCAGAATCTCATGTGCAAACATGGGATCGTCCAGCTTAAGCAGACTATGGAATTTCCCACTGCCGATCACAGGCGAGTTAAGCATTAGCCGTTGTGTGTGGGCAGCACTGTCGTCAAACAGGTTCTTTTCAGCACCCAGATACGTATTGAGAGACATAACAATATTTTCACGCAAGGGATCAATTGGCGGATTGGTGACCTGCGCAAATTGCTGGCGGAAATTATCATAAATGGATCGAATGTGTGCGGACAGTACTGGCAATGGCGTGTCGTCGCCCATTGATCCAATGGCTTCCTGACCAGCCTCGGCCAGGACACGTAAAATTTGATCACGTTCTTCATAGGTCACTTGAAAAAGTTTCAGATAGGTTTCAATCTGGTCCTTTTCCAGCGGCTTGTCAGTGAGCTCTTCGTGAGTAAATGAAGCTTCCAGTGTGCGGGTGTTCTGATTGATCCAGTTTTTATAAGGGTGTCGCTTTTTCAGCATGTCGTTGACCTGTTCTGGCAGAATCAACTCGCCAGTCTGGGTATCAACGGCCAGCATTTGACCCGGACCAAGACGACCTTTCTGAACCACGTCAGCCGGATCATATTCGTAAACGCCAATCTCGGAAGCCAGTGTAATGTGTCGATCGCTGGTGATCACATAACGTGCTGGCCGCAAACCATTTCGGTCCAGTAAACAGGCGGCATGACGACCATCGGTGAGGACAATTCCGGCAGGGCCATCCCAGGGTTCCATACGCATGGCGTTATATTGATACAGCGCACGTAGATCCGGATCCATAAATTCCATGTTTTGCCAGGCAGGTGGAACCAGCAAGCGCATGGCATCAAAAATATCCATACCACCGGCAATTAACACTTCCAGCATGTTATCCATTGAAGAAGAATCCGAACCTGACTGTGAAACCAGTGGTCGGATGTCATCCATGTTTGCGATCAGATCCGTCTGGATATTGCCACCGCGAGCCAACGCCCAGTTACGATTACCCTGAATCGTGTTGATCTCGCCATTGTGAGCCAGATAACGAAATGGTTGTGCCAGTCGCCACTGAGGCCATGTATTTGTAGAAAAACGTTGATGGAAAACACACAGTGAAGAGGCCATCTTCTCATGTGTCAGATCCAGATAAAATTCACCCAGATGAGCCGGCATCACCAGACCTTTGTAAGAGATCACATGGGAAGAAAGGCTGGGAATATAAAAAACCGGATCGTTTTTTTCCAGCGCATTTTCTGTTCGGCGACGAGCGATGAAAAGATGACGGTTAAAGTCGGGCTCAGACATTTTAGCGGGCGCATTGACAAAAACTTGTTCGATCAATGGGCGTGACAGAGCCGCATCTTCACCACAGGCATCAGGATTGACCGGGACTTCTCGCCAGCCGGATACTTCCAGCCCCTCTTTTTTCAGTTCTTGTTCGAGCGTTGTCCGGGTCTTATCGGCTAACTTCTCATCCTGACTTAAGAAAACCATGCCGGCAGCATAGAGATCGGCCAGATCAAAACCTTTTTCCTCAGCCATTTTTCGCAAAAAAACATCAGGTTTTTTCATCAGTAAACCACAGCCATCCCCCGTTTTCCCATCCGCTGAAACAGCGCCACGATGAGTCAGGCGGCAAAGGGCAATGATGGCGGTATTGACCAGCCCGGAACTGGGCTTTCCGTCCATGTGGGCAATGAGTCCAAATCCGCAGTTATCTTTTTCAAATTCAGGGCGATAAAGGCCCGAAGTAGATGGTTGTTTATCAAATGTCATGAAGCTTTCTTTTTGTTCGTCCAGTTGAAGGCAAAAGGCAGGGGAGTATAGCGTTTAGAGACTAAAATGTCACGATTTGAAACATATCGGCCGTGATTCTTAACCGTTTCTTCACGAATAATTAACCTGAACCTGGGATAAGGATGGCTATCCCTTATCCCAGGTTCAGGTTAATGAAGAACAGGAAGAAAAAAGAAAGTTTTTGATCAGAGACCCGCTAATTTGTGCTTATGGTGCTTCATCCATTGCTTTTTTTACACTGGCAACGGTTCTCGGCCAGGGTTTTCTTTTTTTCATATCAGCGGGCAAGGATGCAATTGAAGCCGTCGCTGCTGCGCGATCTTTGAATGGGCCTTTGACAACCACATACCAGGGTTCACCATCATGCACGGTAGTGAACCAGGCAATATCATCGCCCATTGGGTTCTCTTTCAGAATTTTCTTCAGGGCCTGTTGATCGTGAGTACCGAGGAGCTGCAATAATATTTGAGAATCACTTTGAGTACGTAGCCAGGCTCCATCTTTCACACCAGAAATTGAAAGATTACCAGTTGCTGGTTCAGATCTTACTGGCTTTACAGGTTCAGGTTCAGGCTGAACACGGGTTACCGGTGGCTCTGTGATTTGTTCGACGGCAGCGATCACAGGTTCTGAGGTTATCTCCGGAATTGCTTCCTGGACAGGTTCCGCCATCGTCGCTGGTGATTCAGGCCGGGCAGAAGCCGTTTGATTGACTTCTACGATCTGTGCTTTTCCATTCTCATCAATTTGTACAGTGACTTCTTCATGTTGGTGAGCAATATCATCTGATCCTGAAAGATCATCCTCATTTTCTTTCATTGACTGAACTAGCTCTTCCAGAGGATCGGCAGAAGTTTCAGGGACTGATGAAGGCTCCTGTGAAGCCGGATCATGAGTGGCCTGTTCTTCAGTTGTCGTCTCTGTGGCAATCTGTTCAGGTGTTGTTGATTCTTCAAACAGCGTCGGATCCTGATCAGCTGATTGTTGGGTTGGAGATTCTACCGGTTCTGGCGTGATATCAAGTGGGATTTCCTCCGCTATGGCAGGCTCTGAGTCATCACTGAACTGGCTGGTTAACCAGAGAACGCCGGCAAGCAGAGCGAGAACTGCGGCAACAGCTCCTATTTGCCAGGTATGAAATTTCCTGCCGATGGGTAATTTATGGCCTGTTTTTTCCTGTTGTGTTGCCATAGCAGGGAAGACCTCTTCCGTGTCTTCATTAAAATCCAGCACCTCATCGACAACAGGTAATGCCTGTATATCATTATTATTCGCCTCAAGTCCTTCTCCCTGTCCAATTTGCGCGTTCTCATCAAGCAGTGCCTGCTGAGCCAGGGTATGGATTTTACCGGCAATCCCCTGAGAGTTCCGGTAGATCTTTTGTATGGTTTCAGGGAGAAATGGGAAGTCTCCTGTTAAACCGGCATGGTTCAGACGCTGCTCAATATATTCTCCTGTCTGGTGTTCATCAAAAGCAGGAATTTCAAGCTGATGAGTCAGATTTTGTGACAAAGACTTCAATTGTGGCGAGTCAAGCATGGCGATGATCTGCGGTTCGCAGAACAGGGCCATCTTCAGGCGTGAATGTCCTCCTTCCTGCTGCATAAAACCAAACAGCATGGTAAAAGCGTCAACTGGGAGTTCGTGGGCATCGTCTATCAGGACAACGGGGGTCAGCATGGCGCGTTCGAGTGTTTCGATATGATCCTGAAGCGCTTCCGAGTAAACCTGGAACATATCATCAGCATCGGCAGAAATATCGAGTTCAAAACCACTGGTTAATTGACGCAGCAGGATTGGAGTATTGAGCATGGGATTTGCCTGAATACGGCAGATTCTCCAGTGATCAGGTGCGTAGTACTCGAGCCTGTCCAGCATGGACGTTTTGCCAATTCCCTGCTCGCCAGTAATAAAGATCATCTGGTTAGAAAAGCCGATTAGATGCTGGATCATGTCCAGTCGTTGCATCAGATCAGGGTTTTCATAATAGAAAGAGGAATCGGCCTCGACGGGGAATGGATCGGTATCTAACCCCAGACGTGCCAGGAAATCATTCTGGCTCTGATTCAATGCTGATCCTTCATTTTTTCCATCCATGCTTTTGATCCTCCTCTTCTTGATCCGCTACCGAATGGTATCAACTATTATTATATCCTTAAAGGCGCTCGTACTCGTCGATAGCATAGCGATCCGTCATACCGGCTACATAATCAGCAACCTGGCGAGCCAATTGTTGCTCATCTACCTGACGTAATTGTTTTCTTTGATCTTTTACGTGGGGCAATAAAAGAGGATCTTTCATGAAAGCCTCGAATAAACCCTTAACGATTCGATCAGCTCTGACCGTCATCCGATGAACTTTATAATGTTGATAGAGATGATCGCGCAAAAAACGTTTCATTTCCAGATTCTTTGTATGAAGTTTTTCACTAAACAAAATTAATGGCGCCTGATGTTGTCGAACATCATCAATATGTTGCGGATCAGTCTGTTTAATTGCGGTGGCACTTGTGGTCACCAGATCAACGGCCAGTTCATTGATCATGCGACGGATGGTTTCATGAATCAGGCGTTTTTTATCCAGATCAGGCCAGCATTTTTTTACATGGTGGTAATGCGGTTCGAATAAACTCGTTTCACAAAGTTGCTCTTCTGTGATCAGGCCTGATCGTAAACCATCATCGACATCGTGATTATTATAGGCGATCGTATCCGCGATATTAACCAGTTGAGCTTCGAGAGAGGGTTGTTCTCCTTTAAGAAATCGCTGACCCAGTTCGCCTAATTCTTTCGCCTTGTTTTTTTTGCAATGTTTGAGAATACCTTCGCGGGTTTCAAAGGTCAGATTCAGACCATCAAAACTGGCATATTTTTCTTCAAGCACATCGACGATCCTTAGCGACTGGAGATTATGCTCAAAGCCTCCATAAGGTTTCATGCATTCATTTAATGCATCCTGTCCGGCATGGCCAAAAGGTGTATGCCCCAGATCGTGAGCGAGACTGATGACTTCAGCCAGGTCTTCATTCAGATTCAATGCACGCGCAATGGTACGGGCAATCTGTGCTACTTCCAGTGAATGTGTCAGGCGGGTGCGAAACATATCGCCTTCATGGTTTACAAAAACCTGTGTTTTGTATTCCAGCCGCCGAAAAGCGGAGGCATGCACGATGCGATCACGATCGCGTTGATAACAACTACGATATTCAGGATCGGATTCAGGATAGAGGCGGCCACGAGACGTCTGATCGCTGGCAGCGTAGGGGGCGAGATTTATCGTTGTATCCACGTCCTTATTTTTATGTCTGGCGACAATTTTTCAAGGTTTGTAATAAATGATTCTGATCATAGTCACTGGTGATAACTGTATCACCAATTGCTTTTGCCAGCACCAGTCGGATCATTCCCTGTGAGGCTTTTTTATCAACAGCCATCAACGTCAACATCTTTTCAGCCGACAATTCTCTAGGTGCTTTTGTTGGCAGATTTGCCTGTTCCAGCAAGCGGGTTACACGTTGAACATCCTCTTCAGTTACCCAGCCTGATCGTTGTGACAGATCCATGGCCATCGCCATCCCTGCTGCGACAGCTTCGCCATGCAGCCACTGTCCATAGCCCATTCCTGCTTCGATGGCATGTCCAAAAGTATGGCCCAGATTTAACCGTGCGCGGACTCCCGATTCGCGCTCATCTTTTGCCACAATATCGGCCTTGTCCTGGCAGGAACGTTCAATGGCGTAAGCTAATGCCTGCGGATCACGGTTAACCAGATCAGGCATGTTCTCTTCCTGCCATTCAAAAAAAGTTTTATTGCCAAGAATGCCATATTTGATGACTTCGGCGAGTCCGGCACTGAGCTGCTGATCATCCAGTGTATTGAGCGTATTAATATCTGCGATCACGCAACGAGGCTGGTAAAAAGCGCCGATCATGTTTTTGCCGAGAGGGTGATTGACGGCTGTTTTTCCACCCACGGAAGAATCAACCTGAGCCAGTAACGTGGTCGGTACCTGGATAAAATCCACACCACGTTGATAACAGGCCGCGGCAAAGCCGGTTATGTCACCGATCACGCCACCACCGAGGGCGATCAGGGTGACGCTACGATCCAGTCTGTTTTCCAGCAGGGCGGTCATGATCAGATCCAGCGTGTCCAGTGTTTTGTATTCTTCACCATCTGGCAGGATCACGGTTTCTACTGAAAAGTTTTGCAGGGCCGCTTTGACCGCCTCAAGGTAGAGTGGTGCAACGGTCGTATTGGATACGATCAGGACTTGCTG
>JALSSM010000458.1 GCA_026984275.1 Gammaproteobacteria bacterium | reverse complement strand
GGCCTTTTTTACAGCGTCAGAATTTGCATGACCAGCTGCCATCAGACCCAGCATAGCCCACGCCGTTTGATAAGAAGTGCTGCAGTGTGGTTGATGGTGCTTGTCTTCATAATAACTGTCATTACTTTCACCCCAGCCACCATCAAAGTGCTGGATACTTTTCAGCCAGACGACAGCCTTTCTGATCCAGGGTTGTTGCATGTCCTGCCCAGCCAGTTCAAGAGCGCTAAGCACAGACCATGTGCCGTAAATATAATTGGTACCCCAGCGACCAAACCATGATCCGTCTTCCTGCTGGGTATCTTTGAGATATTTGATCGCTCTGTCCAGTGTGTCTTTGTATTTCTTATCTCGGATTAGCCCAAGCAGAGCGACACAGCGGGCAGTCACGTCTTCTGTTGGTGGGTCAAGCAGAGCACCATGATCAGCAAAAGGGATCTGGTTCAGATAGTCATACGTGTTGTCCTTATCGAAAGAGGCAAAGCCACCATTTCTGGATTGCATGCCTGCTACCCAGTTTGCAGCTCTTGAGATTGATTCTGCATATCTTTCTTGATCAGTGGCATGCATGGCCCATGCGATCATTGAGGTATCATCAAGATCAGGATAGTAGTCGTTAGCAAACTGGAATGGCCAGCCACCACCTTTCAGATCAGGGTTATTATCCCGCCAGTCACCGGGTTGATCACTGAGTTGTTGTTCCTTGAGCCAGTCAAGGCCTTTAAGAACCGGTTCAGGTATTTCTTCTTTACTATTCTCTGCCTCATGAATAGCGAGACAGGCCAATCCAGTATCCCACATGGGAGACAGACAGGGCTGACAATAGGCTGAGTCATCATCAACAACCAGCATTTTTTCTAAAGCATTTTTCGTTTGTTTAATGAGTGGATGATCTTCCTCGTAACCAAGCAGCAATAAGGCTTCATGAACATTCACCATGGCCGGAAAAATCCCCCCCAGCCCATCTTCACCATTGAGCCGCTCCAGACACCAGTTTTCGGCTTTCTTAATAGCACGCTGGCGAACAAATTTTGGGATTAAAGGTTCTAGGTATGTTCGACCAATATGATCCAGTGTATGGAATAGCTTGCTGAGTCTGGTCGTAGGGTGAAAATAATTTTTCTCATTTTCTGGTGGGGTCGTAAATAATTCCAGAATATCAACCCGGCGCGGGTTGGCAGCCAGAGGTTTGAGAGAGCAAAGAATAAACAAGGGAACCATAACCGTTCTCGACCAGTAGGAGACCTTGCTGATATGGAAGGGAAACCACTTTGGTAACAGCATCACTTCTACAGGAATAAACGGTACACCCCGCCACGGGATCTGGCCGAAAAGTGCCAGTGTAATTCGGGTAAATACATTACTTTGTGCAGCACCGCCATGTGCCAGGATTGTTTCTCTTGCTCGAGCCATGTGAGGTGAATCCGGATCATCGCCAACCAGTTTGAGCGCATAGTAAACTTTGACAGTACAGCTCAGGTCGAGTGCGCCGCCAAAATAGAGCGGCCAGCCACCATGATCACATTGATGCTCACGAAGATAGTTAGCGATTTTAAGTTCCAGTTCACGATCAACATCATCTGTGAAATGCATCATCAAAATATATTCAGCTGGAATCGTGCAATCTGCTTCCAGCTGATAATCCCAGTAACCTTCCGGGTGCTGGTGTGATTCAAGTGCAAGCCTGGCAGACGCAATACTGCTATCAAGATTATTGCCCCGTAGATCATGCCCCAGGAATTTTCGGACAACTTTACCGACTTTGGTCTGGGAAGATCCAGCTTCTGCTTCAGTGAGTCTAAATCGTGGAGGAGTCAGCATAATATCGCTTTAAGATTTGGTTTCGAGCCAGAGTTATTGTTGTTAGCAAGCATAATGATCAACGCTCATTTGTTATTTAGAATTCTTTGTTGAAAAACAGCCCTTTTAAACCCCAACCTTCAGGATAGAATTTTCTCATGAATACTACTATCAGGCAATCTTTTTGCTGTCGAATAAAATAACAACTTCAGCAACTTATCGTTACTTACAAAAGCATTTGTTAATAAAATTGTCGCTTTTACACTACGTCTGCTTATTTTGACCTGATCACCATGGCTAAAGTTTCGATTTTTGTTGATCTTTTTCAAGGTTAAAACCGCCAACCCTATTGCCCAAAGACAAAATTTACGGATACCTTTTTCATGGGCCGGAATGAGCAAGGTGAATTTCAGGGCATTTTCCAGGTGGCCTTTAGCTATTCCGATGAGTTCAGCCAATCCAGCCTCGAAACCAGCATCATTATATCCTGGTTTTAGATCAGATAAATCAAATCCAGATCGCAAAAAAGTTTCCCGTGGCAGCCAGCAGGCTCCACGCTGTTGATCGTCCCAGATGTCTTTGAGAATATTGGTCATTTGCAAACCTTGTCCAAATGAAACCGATAGATCCATGAGTTCATCGCGGTTCTGGTTGATCTCGGTACTATAATCGCAAAATAATTCAGCCAGCATTTCACCGACAACACCTGCGACATAGTAACAGTAGTCATCCATTGCGGCCTGATCAGGCAGACCATTCAGGGTTTCCTTTTCCTGATAATTGGCCATCCCTTTTGCCATGATTCTTACACATCGGGCCAGCGCCTTTTTCTGATTGTCATTATAATGATGCGTAATACGAATGACGCGATCTGTGTTTTTGACCAGATCACGCTCTGCTTCAAGAGTTTGATCTGAAAGTAATGGAAATAAATCTTTTGCAAATGATCCAGCATCTTTATCTGCCTCAACAACCTGGATAAATTGATCGCTGAAATAGCATTTTTGCTCTGTTGTCAGTGTTGCCTCATCTTCAATCGTATCTGCGATTCTACAGAGTAAATACGCATTGCCCACTACGTCCCTTAGCTTTTCTGGTAACTGGGGAATGGTCAGTGCGAAAGTTCTGGAAACGCCCTGTAATATTTCATTCTGGTAGGCGAAGTCTTGTGGAGTGGGTGATCGCTGCATAGACGTTGATGTTATCACATTTTTTTTATTACAAAGCCATAAAAAAAGGCTCTGCATTATACAGAGCCTTCATAAACTAATAATTGCACACCCCACGATAATAGAGTGTGCAATATTGACTATACTTTATTCTACAACCACTAACTCAACGCGACGGTTCTGGTATCGACCTTCTTTTGTAGAGTTATCAGCGACAGGTTGAGATTCTCCCATACCTGCTGAACTGAGACGTGATCCACTAACACCATTACTTGTCAGATAGTCTACTACTGCAGCAGCTCGTCTTTCTGACAGACTTTGGTTATAGCTTTCAGAACCACGACTATCTGTGTGTCCAACAACCTTCACATTAACCAGAGAGTTAGCATTCAACGTTGCGACTGCTTCATCAAGTTTTGCTTTAGAGGCAGCAGTGAGTTCATCACTATCAAAGGCAAAGTTTACACCCTCAAGAGTCATCAGTGTTTCACCAACTTTAGGACAACCGTTGGCTTCTACTTCTACACCGGCAGGTGTACCTGGGCATTGATCATTATCATCAATAACACCATCGCCATCACTGTCGAGCGGGCATCCATCAGTACCAACTGTTGTACCCGCTGCAGTACCTGGGCATTTATCCTGATCGTCGTTAACACCATCACCATCACTATCAAGTACTACAGGAACAGCACAACCTGTGGCATCCACTTCAGTACCTGCAGGCGTATTTGGACATTGATCCAGATCGTCTGTTACACCATCACCATCAGAGTCATGTGGACCACGACTACAAAGCAGGTAACCTACGGCAGCGCCCATCATAGCGCCTCCAGCGATTACAGGATCATGATCGCCGTCATCAATAGCAGCGGCAGCACCACCACCAACCGCAGTTCCCAACAATGCACAGACTGCTGGATGCATATTGGTGCCTGTACTGGCACAACCACTAAGCATGAGTCCCGCAATAAGCAGGAAAACTGCTGAATTAAATCTTTTCATAATATTTCTTCCCGTTGTTGTATTAAAAACACAAAATAGAAGGTGTCACCAGTATGGTTACAATTTCCTTCCCCGGGTAATTCTGATAATGGCCCAAATAAACTAAATTTCATGACAATAATCAGCTCCCTTGAGTATAGATTCTAACGTACAATACCCGTATGGAGCAACATTCTTGAATAATCACTGTTCAGTAAGTAGGATAATGTATGAAACATATTCGAAGAGGGGGGAATAAACGATGGAAAGTTCTGAAAATTTGTTGTGTAGAAGCAACAAGGTGTTTATCAGTGTTGTTTTTGTGTGTTTCTTTATTTTAGCGGGGACTCATGCGAAAGCGGGTTGGTTGGAGAAAGGTAAAGATTTATTGAAAGGCGCTTCGTCATCAGGAGGTAATTCATCTCCCTCGGGACTTAGTGCACTCGACATGGCTGCTGGATTAAAAGAAGCGCTCACGGTGGGCTCCGGGTCTGTCGTGAGCAGGCTTGGGAAATCAGGTGGTTTTAATAATGATCCCGCTGTTCATATTCCTTTGCCCGGTAGCCTTAAAACCGTCAAATCAGCACTGGGTAAAGTAGGTATGGGAGGCATGCTTGAAGATCTGGAATTGAAAATGAATACCGCTGCAGAAGTTGCAACACCCAAAGCAAAGCGTTTATTCATTGATGCGATCAAGGCAATGACATTGGATGATGCGAAGAAGATCTTTAATGGCCCCAATGATTCCGCTACACGGTATTTCCAGTCCAGGATGTCAGCACCGCTGGCAAAAGAAATGAACCCAATCGTACGGGACAGTCTCTCCAGTGTTGGAGCTGTTAAACAATATGATGCAACGATGGAGCAGTATGAGGCATTACCACTTGTTCCGGATGCCAAGGCCAATCTGACGGAGTATGTTGTGCAGAAATCAATGGATGGGATTTTCCATTATCTGGCCATTGAAGAAGCCGCGATCAGAGAAAATCCGGCTAAACGAACGACAGCACTATTAAAAAAAGTTTTTGGTAAATAAGCCTGAGTAGTAGTAGCATGTTGCCACCTGATTTTTGGGTGAAAGAAAAACTTTAAAAAATAATAGAAGAGAGGAGTGTAGTCATGGGAATGATTTCTGAATTTAAAGAATTTGCAATGAAAGGCAATGTCATGGATATGGCCGTTGGTATTATCATTGGTGGTGCTTTTGGCAAGATCATCAGTTCGTTGGTGGATGATATTATTATGCCTGTCGTTGGTAAGTTAATGGGCGGGGTTGATTTCAGTCAGTTATTCCTCAACCTGGGGGACGGTGATTTCACAACACTTGCCGCAGCACAGGAAGCCGGTGCTGCAACATTAAACTATGGTAGTTTTATTCAGGCAGCACTGGATTTTCTGATCATTGCTTTTGCAATTTTTATGATGATAAAAGCTATGAACAGTGCCAAGAAAGCAGAGGAAGAAGCACCAGCTGAACCACCTGCAGAAGAAGTATTGCTGACAGAGATCCGTGATCTTTTGAAAAAATAAGCTGCTTTACTTCGTTAAATAAAAAAGCCGCTCCAACTGGTGCGGTTTTTTTATGCGTCAGATTTGTTCAGCTATTCTGGGCTATTCTGGGGACATAATTATAATAAACCTGAACTCGGGATAAGAAGCTAGCAATACAATCTTTTTAAAACGTGGTATTTAAAGGCTTCGTTCATGAGATTCTCCCTCCTCGGCAACTGCTCCTGCGTTGCTCTAATACAATACATCCATGTATCTATGTCGTCGTCAGAATGACAAGATTAAGGTCCTAAAACAGGCTGTCATCCTGAGTCACTGCGAAGGATCTCTGACCGAACCCCGTCAACATTCAGCTAACACTTTGAATCATAAGAGATCGTTATTTTTTCTTATCCCGAGTTCAGGTTAATAATGAATGAATTTCAGCCCTCCCCATTTCAGGGGGAAGGTTGGGAAGGAGCTAAATCCGACCCTATAATCAGAGATTCCTTATCGTAACCTCAGGTAATTCTCTAAAATCTGTCGTCCACAAACGACACAATTCGGCATTATTTGATCAAAGGAAACCATCGATCTACGCTAAGCCATTGAAAACTAAGGAAACACAAAACAGGCACAACACTTGCACTGTCATATAAGAAGAATCAACAACAAAAGCGAACCGTAAAAACAAAAACAGGAGCAACAATATGAAACTCATCACAACCCAAACCCTCAGCGTACTTGTATTAACCCTGTGCATGACCAGCACCGCCCATGCTTTACTAGAGAATCGCCTTGGTGGTCAAGCCTACTACGACACCGAATCAAACCTGACCTGGATAGCCAATGCCAACCTGGCGTTAACCAACCAGTTCGGATTAACTTTAAGCACGAATGAATTTGACGACACCGCCAACACCGTGGGCAGCACCGGACGCA